>NZ_JAZKVY010000205.1:0-22863 GCF_036624925.1 Stenotrophomonas sp. A3_2 | reverse complement strand
TCACGACAAACTGGTCGCGGCTGGCGCCGAGATCATCTTCCCGTTGCAGGTGGTACCGACCGGGGCGGCGTTCAACGCGGTGCATCCCGATGGCACGGTGGTCGAGTACGTGCATCACCGGCCCGACCCGCACGGCCGGTGAGGGTGCGCACGGCCGGGCTGCGCCCGGCACCCGCGGTAGTGCCGGCCGCTGGCCGGCAACCTCAGAAGCAAAGGCGGCTATCCGTGGGGTGGCGGGGTGGGTCCGGCTGCGGGGGGCGCTGCAAGTACGTCCATGTAAGCTCGGTCGCCGCTTGCTCGTGTGCGCTGTCCTGCGCACACGGCAAGACCTGGGTTGGGCGTCCTGCCCAACCCGCCCGAGGCATGCCTCGGGCCCATGGCGCTCACGCCCCCGCAACCGGACCCACCCCGCCTTCGACAGTTCCCTGCCATCTGTCGGAACGGCGTATTGCTCTGGTGGGTGTCGACCTTGGTCGACACGGTAGATCCACGCCATGCGTGGATCCTTTTCGATCAATTGTCGAAATATTCGATTCCGATGGATTTGATCCACGCAAAGCGTGGATAGACCATCCGTCACCGGAGATCTGTCGAAGGCGTGGCCGGGGGGGTGTTGTGGGGCCCGAGGGGCCCCCATCACGGGCCCCCGCCCCCCCCCGGCGGGGGTTTTGCGCCAGCTCCGTGCGCCCGCCGCGCCCCCCCCCCCCCCCCCCCCCCCCCCCCGCCCCACCCCGAGCTGGCTGGACCACACCGCGGAGGGGGCGGCGCCCGATGGCCGGTCTTTCACCCGAACCATGGCATGCTCGGCGCCAAGCCCACCCGGAACCTCCGCCATGCGCCTGTTCACCCGTGTCCTGCCCCTGATGCTGCTGGCCTCCCTGCTGTCCGGCTGCGGCTACAACGCCATCCAGCAGAAGGATGAGGCGGTCAAGGCCAGCTGGTCCGAAGTGCTCAACCAGTACAAGCGGCGCGCCGACCTGGTGCCCAACCTGGTGCAGACGGTGAAGGGCTTTGCCAGCCAGGAAGAGCGCGTGCTGACCGAAGTCACCAACGCCCGCTCGCGTGTCGGCCAGATCAACGTCAACGCCGATGACGAAGCCTCGCTCAAGCAGTTCCAGCAGGCCCAGGGCGAACTGGGTAGCGCGCTGTCGCGGCTGCTGGTGGTCACCGAGAACTACCCGGTGCTGAAGTCGGACCAGAACTTCCGCGACCTGCAGGCCCAGCTGGAAGGCACTGAAAACCGCATCACCGTCGCCCGTGGCCGCTACATCCAGCAGGTGCAGGACTACAACACCTACATCCGCTCGTTCCCGCAGGTGATCACCGCCAAGATCTTCGGCTACAAGACCAAGCCGAACTTCACCGTGGACAACGAAGCGCAGATCTCCAACGCGCCGGCGGTCGATTTCGGCAGCGCGCCGCAGCAGCAGCCGGCACCGCAGCCGGGCCACTGACCCATGCGCCTGGCCACTGCGCTGCTGGCCCTGCTGCTATGGCTGCCGCTGGCATCGCACGCCCAGCAGCTGGCGCCGGTTCCGGCGCTGGATTCGCCGGTGGTCGACACCACCGGCACGCTGGATGCCGCGCAGAAGCAGGCGCTGGTACAGCAGGCGCTTGACCTTCAGCAGCGCAAGGGCAGCCAGCTGCAGGTGCTGGTGGTACCCACCACCCAGCCGGAAGACATCGCCCAGTACACCACGCGGGTCTTCGACCAGTGGCAGATCGGCCGCAAGGGCGTGGATGACGGGGTGCTGCTGGTGGTGGCCAAGGACGACCGGCGCGTTCGCATCGAGCCGGGCTACGGCCTGGAAGGCGCGATTCCCGATGCCATCGCCAACCGGGTCATCCAGGAGTACCTGGTGCCACGCTTCCGCAGCGGCGACTACGCCGGGGGCATCACCGATGCCACCGCGGTGCTGGTCAAGCTGATCGATGGCGAAACGCTGCCCGCACCGGTCAGTGGCCATCGTGGGCGCGAGCCGGGTGGCGGCGGCGATACCTGGTTTCTGGCGCTGTTCATCGGTGTATTCGCCGGCAGCATCCTGCGCGGCGTGTTCGCGCGCGTGCCGCGCCCGCTGCGTGGCCTGCTCGGCGGCGCTGGCGCAGCCGTGGCGGCGTTCCTGTTCACCTCCACCCTGCTGGCCAGTGGCCTGGCCGGCGTGGTTGGCCTGATCGTGGCGATGCTGTCCGGCCACCCGGGGCGCTTTGCCGGCGGTGGTGGCTGGGGCGGCGGCAGCTGGGGCGGGGGAGGCGGCTTCGGCGGTGGTGGTGGATTCGGCGGCGGAGGCGGCTGGGGCGGCGGCGGTGGCCGTTCCGGTGGTGGTGGTGCTTCGGGAGGCTGGTGATGATCCAACGTCTGTTCCGCCATGTATGTTCGCCGTCGGTACGTCGCGCGTTCCCGCCAGCCACGCTGCAGGCGATCACCGAGGCCATCGCCGCCGGTGAGCAGCGCCACGGCGGTCAGGTGATGTTCGCTGTGGAGGCCGATCTGCCTCTGTCCGCGTTGTGGCACAAGGTCACCCCGAGGCAGGCCGCCGAGCATGCCTTCGCACGCCTGCGCACCTGGGACACCGCTCACAACAACGGGGTGCTGATCTACCTGCTGCTGGCCGACCATGCCATCGAGATCGTCGCCGACCGCGGCCTGCATGGCCGGGTCAGCCCGGCGCAGTGGCAGCGGGTCTGCACCCATCTGCGCGAGGGCCTGCGTGGTTCCAATCCGGTGGAAGCGCTGCAGGATGCCATCGACGAGGTCTCCAGCCTGATCGAAGGGCACTTTCCGGCCTCGACCCGGTCGAACGATGACGCGTTGCCGAACTCGCCCCAGCTCCTTGGTTGAGCCGGGGCGGCACTGGCCCGAGAATAGGCGTTCAACCGCAAGGCACCTTCCATGATCTATTTCCACGACATCGACCCCATCGCCCTCTCGCTGGGGCCGATCAAGGTGCATTGGTACGGCATCATGTACCTGCTGGGCTTCACCGCTGCCTGGCTGCTGGGACGCACGCGCATCGCCGCCGGTCGCCTGCCGGGCGTCGACGCCAACGGCTTCTCCGACCTGCTGTTCTACGCCATGCTCGGCGTGGTGCTGGGCGGGCGCATCGGCTACATGCTGTTCTACGCGCTGGGCGATTTCCTGCACAACCCGCTGCTGCTGTTCAAAGTATGGGATGGCGGCATGAGCTTCCACGGCGGCCTGCTGGGCGTGCTGGGCGCCTGCTGGTGGTGGTCGCGCAAGCACCGCCTGCACTTCTTCGACACCATGGATTTCATGGCGCCGCTGGTGCCGCTGGGCCTGGGTTTTGGTCGCATCGGCAACTTCATCGGCGCCGAGCTGTGGGGCAAGTACACCGACGGTACCTGGGGCGTGGTGTTCCCGTCGGGCCTGCCGGCGCCGCTGAACCAGCTCGACCACGCCACCTTGCAGGCGCAGTTCGCCACCGGCGCGCTGAACCAGTTCGCGCGCCATCCCTCGCAGCTGTATGAAGCGCTGCTGGAAGGCCTGGTGATGTTCGTGGTGCTGTGGACGGTCTCGGCCAGGCCGCGCCACCGCTACCTGGTCGGCGGCCTGTTCGCGCTGATGTACGGCCTGTTCCGCTTCGCCGTCGAATTCGTACGCATGCCCGACAACGGCGTCTACGTGGCTTTCGACTGGCTGACCCGCGGCCAGATCCTCAGCCTGCCGCTGATCGCCTTCGGCCTGGTGCTGCTGGTGATGTCGCGCCGCGCACCCGTGCTGCAGCCGCAACCGGTGATGGCTGCGGAGGGCAAGGCATGAAGGCCTACCTGGATCTGCTTGCGCATGTGCTGGAACATGGCGCGGAGAAGAGTGATCGTACCGGCACAGGCACCCGCAGCGTGTTCGGCTGGCAGATGCGTTTCGACCTCAACAAAGGCTTCCCGCTGGTCACCACCAAGAAGCTGCACCTGCGCTCGATCATCCACGAGCTGCTGTGGTTCCTGAAGGGCGATACCAACATCGGCTACCTGAAGGACAACCAGGTACGCATCTGGGACGAGTGGGCCGACGAGAACGGCGATCTCGGCCCGGTCTACGGCAAGCAGTGGCGCAGCTGGGCCACCGCCGATGGCCGCGAGATCGACCAGATGCAGTGGCTGGTGGACGAGATCAAGCGCAACCCCGATTCGCGCCGGCTGGTGGTCAGCGCCTGGAACGTGGGCGAGCTTTCGCAGATGGCGCTGATGCCGTGCCACAACCTGTTCCAGTTCTACGTGGTGGACGGCAAGCTCAGCTGCCAGCTCTACCAGCGCAGCGGCGACATCTTCCTCGGCGTGCCGTTCAACATCGCCAGCTATGCGCTGCTGACCCACATGGTGGCGCAGGCCACCGGCCTGGGAGTGGGCGACTTCGTGCACACGCTGGGTGACGCGCACCTGTACTCGAACCACTTCGAGCAGGCCCGCGAGCAGCTGGCGCGCGAACCGCGCGCGCTGCCCAAGCTGTGGTTGAACCCGGAGGTGACCGACCTGTTCGGCTTCCGGTTCGACGACATCCGCATCGACGGTTACGATCCGCACCCGGCCATCAAGGCGCCGGTAGCGGTGTGAGTGCCATGAAGCTGTCGATGATCGTGGCGCTGGACCGCAACCGTGGCATCGGCCAGGGCAATGCCATGCCCTGGCACCTGCCGGATGATTTCAAGCACTTCAAGGCGCTCACCCTGGGCAAGCCGATCCTGATGGGGCGCAAGACGGCCGAGTCGATCGGCCGCGTACTGCCGGGGCGCACCAACCTGGTGCTGACCCGCAGCGGCCAGGTGCCGTTCGCGGGCATGCGCGCGGTGGCGTCGTTGGACGAGGCCAAGGCGATTGCCGAAGGCGAGGGCGCCCGCGAGCTGTGCATCATCGGCGGCGGCGAGATCTTCCACCAGCTGCTCGACCAAGCCAGCGACCTGTACCTGACCTGGGTCGATGCCGAAGTGCCTGCCGATACCCATTTCCCCGAAGTCGACATGCAGGACTGGCGGGAAGTCAGCAGCGAGCCGCACCCGGCCGACGAACGCCACGTCTACGCGTTCTGCTTCGTGCATTACGTGCGCCGCTGATCGCGCAAATACCAACGAAAACACCGACGGGGATATCGACGGGGTAGAGTCGACTGTTAGTCGACTGCTCTCGGCGGTCACCCGAAAAACCCGCGCTGCGCGCGATAGTCGACTGACAGTCGACTCTGCCTAGGCTGTCGCTACGGCATCCGGTAATGCCCGATGATGGCGTGCTGGAACCGCGGGTCCTCTTCGCGCGTGCTGCGCCCAGCGGCGAAGACGCGCAACGGCTGCGATGGACCGTGGGCGGTGCTTCCACCGCCGGTGGTGGCCGGGCCCGGAGTGGGCAGCGGCACCCGTCCATGGTGCCGAGAACGATCAGGTCACGCCTGCGGCGGGGCCCCGTTGTTGCCAGGGCCTGCGGAGCCGCCCCCACCGCCGCCACGGCGACGACGACGGCGCGGGCCACGGTTGCCCGGGTTGGCGGCCGCGGCGTTGGCCCCGCCCGGATCCCTGCCCTGCGCCGATGCAGCCGGGCGCTCGCGTGCTGGTCGCGCTGGCGTGCGTGCGTTGGGCACGGGTGCGGGGACATCGCGGCCCGGCACCTGCACCACGCGCAGTTCATCGGTATCGAGCTGGATCGCGGTCAGCTTGCCGCCCCAGACTGCGCCGGTGTCGATGGCATGCACGCCCTGGGTGATGGTCAGGCCCAGCGCCGACCAGTGGCCGCAGACGATCTTCAGGTCGCGCTCGACCCGGCCTGGCACTTCGAACCAAGGGTACAGTCCCTGTTCCTGCGTGCCCGGCGTGCCCTTGTCCTCGATGCCGATGCGCCCGCGCGGGGTGCAGTAGCGCATGCGGGTGAGCACATTGATGATCGCCCGTGAACGGTCGTAGCCGGACAGGTTCGGCGCCCAGCTCGGCTTGTCGCCGTACATGTTGCGGAACAGCTTGCGGTAGCCGGCACCGTGCAGTTGCGCCTCGACCTCGGCGGCATGCTTTTCGGCCATCTGCGTGGTCCACTTCGGCGCCAGGCCGGCGTGCACCATCATCCAGCCCAGCTCGCGATCCACGTGCACCAGCTTCTGCAGGCGCAGCCAGTCCAGCAGTTCGTCGCGGTCCTCGGCCTGCACGATGCGCAGCAGGTCCGGATTGACCTTGCGCTGTTCCTCTTCGGTGCGTGCACCGACGGCCAGCAGCGAAAGGTCATGGTTGCCCAGCACCACCACGCTGTGCCCGCGCAGCGAATGCACCAGCCGCAGCGTTTCCAGCGACTGGCCACCGCGGTTGACCAGGTCGCCGCAGAACCACAGGGTGTCCTGCGCCGGGTCGAAGCGGATCTTCTCCAGCAGGCGCTGGGTGACGTCGTAGCAGCCCTGCAGGTCGCCGATCGCCCACACACTCATCGTTCGGCCTCCGTGTCAGTGCAGGGTACGCGGGATGGCCAGCACGAAAGGTGCGACCGGCGCGGCGAATTCGGTGCCGTCGTCGGCGACCATGTCGTAGTGGCCCTGCATGGTCCCGTGATCGGTCCCCAGCATGACACCGGACGTGTAATGGAAGTCTTCACCGGGACGCAGGCGCGGCTGCTCGCCGATCACCCCGTCGCCATCGACATGCTCGACGCGGCCATTGGCATCGGTGATGCGCCAGTGGCGTGCGACCAGGCGTGCGGCGACCCGCCCCTGGTTGTGGATGCGGATCGTGTAGGCGAACGCATAGCGCCCGTCTTCCGGCGCGGATTGGTCGTCGAGGAAGCGCGGTGCGACTTCGACGGAAATGGAGTAAACGTCAGCGTCTTCCATACCGGCAGTGTAATCAGGAGGCATTGGCCAAAGCGATGAATTCAGCCACATCCAGCTGTTCGGCGCGGGCATCGGGGCGCACGCCGGCGGCGACGAACTGCTCGGCCGTCACGACGTTGTTGAGCGCATTGCGCAGGGTCTTGCGGCGCTGCCCGAAGGCGGCCTTGACCACCTCGGCGAAACGGGCGTGGTCGTTGATGTTGATCGAGGCCGGGTCACGCGGCACCAGCCGTACCACGGCCGAATCGACCTTCGGCGGCGGCCGGAACGCGCCCGGCGGCACCACGAACAGCGAGGTCACCTGGCAATAAGCCTGCAGCATCACGCTGAGGCGGCCGTACACCTTGCTGCCGGGGCCGGCGGCCATGCGGTCGACCACTTCCTTCTGCAGCATGAAGTGCATGTCGCGGATCACCGCGGCATGTTCCAGTGCATGGAACAGGATCGGCGAGGAGATGTTGTAGGGCAGGTTGCCGACCAGGCGGATCGGCTGGCCGGCAGCCAGCTCGGTGAAGTCCACGCGCAGCACGTCGCGGTGGACGATGGTCAGCTCGCCCAGCGGCTCGGCGGCGGCGGTCAGTGGCGCGATCAGGTCGCGGTCGAACTCGATCACCGTCAGTTTCGGATGCACGCGCAGCAGCGGCAGGGTGATCGCGCCCTGGCCGGGACCGATCTCGACCAGGCGATCGCCTTCTTTCGGGTTGACCGCCATCACGATCTTGTCGATGTAGTGGCGATCGGCCAGGAAATGCTGGCCAAGCTGCTTCTTGGCCGGTGCGGTGAACACCGGGCCGGAGGGGGAATGCGGGGAATTCATGCGCTCAGTGTACGTTGCCGCGCAAGCTGCGCACACAGCGTCGTTGCCGCCTGCAGGCTGGAAGGATCGGCAATGCCGCGGCCGGCCAGGTCCAGCGCGGTGCCATGGTCTACCGCCACGCGCGGGTAGGGCAGGCCCAGGGTCAGGTTCACCGCCTGCTCGAAACCGGAGTACTTCAGCACCGGCAGCCCCTGGTCGTGGTACATCGCCAGCACGGTGTCGAAACCGGCCAGCTTGGCCGGCAGGAACGCGGTATCGGCCGGCAGCGGCCCGATCAGGTCCATGCCCTCCGCGCGCAGGCGCTGCAGCAGCGGGATGACCAGGTCCAGTTCCTCGCGGCCCAGATGGCCGTCTTCGCCGGCGTGCGGGTTCAGGCCGAGCACGGCGATGCGTGGCGCGGGCAGGCCGAACTCGCGGCACAGCGCGGCGTGCACGGTGCGAAGGGTGTGTTCCAGGCTGGGCGCGGTGATCGCATCGGCCACCTCGCGCAGCGGCAGGTGGGTGGTGGCCAGGGCCACGCGCACGATGGGGTTGGCCAGCATCATCACCACCTTCACCCCGGCCTGGTCGGCCAGCAGTTCGGTGGTGCCACTGTAGGCGATGCCGCCTTCGTTGATGACCGCCTTGTGCACCGGGCCGGTGACCACGCCGTGCAGTTCGCCGGACAGGCAGGCCTGGCCGGCAGCGAGCAGGGCGCCGATGACGGCCCCGGCATTGGCCGGGTCGGCCTGGCCGAAGTGGCTGGGCATGGCATTGGCCACCGCGCGCACACGCAGGTCGCCCGGGGCGCGGGCTTCGGCGTCCTCGGGCAGCAGCTGCAGGGGCAGGTTCAGCGCGACGGCGGCCGCGCGCAGGGTTTCCGGGTCGGCGAAGGCCAGCAGCCGGCAATCTTCACGCGGCTGCTGGACGAGGCGGACACACAGCTCCGGGCCGATCCCGGCGGGCTCGCCCGGTACCAGAGCGAGCTCGGGGCGCATCGGTCAGGACTGCGGCGGCGTGGCGGTATTTTCCGCGCGGTCCCCGCTGCGGAAGCTGACATAGGCTTCGCCACGCAGTTCCTGCAGGAAGCGGTTGTACTCGTCTTCCAGCTTGCGGCGGCCAATGGTCTCGCGGATCTGGGCGCGCTGGTTGTCGTTGGTCACGTCGGTCTGGCGGGTGGCCACGCGCTGCACGATGTGCCAACCAGCATCGGTGCGGAACGGCTGGCTGACGCCGCCGTCCTGGATGCCGGCCACCTGCTGGCCAAACGCCGGACCGAACGCGTCGACCGGGAACCAGCCCAGATCGCCGCCCTGGCCCTTGCTGTTGTTGTCCTCGGAGGATTCCTTGGCCACGGTTTCGAAATCCGCGCCGCCGGCGATGCGGGCGCGCAGGGTATCGATCTTGGCCTTGGCGGCAGCGTCGGTCTGGTGATCGTCCACGCGCACCAGGATGTGGCGGCCGTGGTATTCGGTGACCGTGTGCGCGCCACCGCTGGCGGCGCTGGCATCACGCACTTCCACCAGCTTCAGCAACTGGAAGCCGCTGGGGCCGCGGATCGGGCCGACCACTTCGCCGGGCTTCATCTTTTCCATCAGCTGGGCAAAGGCCTGCGGGATTTCATCCAGGCTGCGCCAGCCCAGATCGCCGCCTTCCAGCGCGTTCGGGCTGTCCGAATAACGCACGGCGGCAGCGTTGAAGTCCAGCTCACCCTTGTCCAGCAGGGCCTTCACGCCCTCGGCCTTCTTCTGGCCGGTGGCGATCTGGTCGGCGTTGGAGCCGTCGGGCAGGGCGATCAGGATGTGTGCCAGGTGGTACTGGTTGCCCACCGTGGCCTGCTGCTTCAGCGCGGCGTCCACTTCACCCTCGCTGACGCTGATGCGGCTCTGCGCGAAGCTCTGGCGCAGGCGCTGCACAGTGATTTCATCGCGCACCGAAGCACGGAAATCGTTGAAATCGATGCCGTCGTGGGCCAGGCGCTGGCGCAGTGCATCCAGGTCCGAGCCGTTCTGCTGGGCGATGGCATTCATCGCCTGGTTCAGCTCCTGGTCGCTGACGCGGATGCCGCTGCCCTGGGCGCGGGCGACCTGCAGCTTGACCAGCACCAGTCGCTCGAGCACCTGGCGGCTGAGCACGTCTTCCGGCGGCAGCTGGTTTTCACGGCCGGCGTACTGGGCCTTGATGTTGGCGATCGCACGCTGGAGCTCGCTCTGCAGGATCACGTCCTCGTCGACGACGGCGGCGATGCGGTCCAACGGCTGCGCCTCCTGCGCGAGCACCTGCAGAGGGGCGGACACGCTGGACACCGCCAGCAGGGAGGCGAGAAGAACGGGGAAGCGCTTGGTCATGGGATCTGATTCGGATCGTAGTCATCGCGGGTCACCCCGGTGTTGCTGGGCGGCACGAGATAGAGGTCGTCGCGGTTGTAGCCGAGGATAGCACGGCGCAGGGTGCGGTCCGTGTCCTGGCCGATGGAGCTCAGGCCCTTCAGGACGAACTCCACCTGGATGGAATTGTTCATCTCGCCCTCGCGATTGCGGACGTAGCGGCGGCCGACCACGCGCACGGCCAGGCAGCAGCTGTCCCACTGCACGCCGCCGATGATTTCCAGCGGCTCCTTGTCCTGCAGCGAGTAGTAATAGCGACCGACCAGGCTCCAGCGCGCATTCAGCGGGTACAGGAACGACAGGTCAGCCTGCTCCAGCAGGGTGCGGTCATGCTTGTTGGCCGTCGCCGGGGCGCCGGCGTTGATGCGGTAGCGGTAGCTCAGGTTGATCACGCCATCGTTGGGCATCAGGTAGCGGGCGCGGACGCTGGCCAGATCCTCGCGCTTGTACTTCGGGTCCCACTGGTAGGTGGCGCCCAGGGTCCAGCGGTCGTTGATCATGTAGTTGCCGTCGGCGATCCACGCCGACTTGCCCTTTTCCACCGGCGCGCCGCCCGGCGTGACGGTCACCCGCGACTCGTCGAAGTACTGGATCTGGCCGATCGAGGCCGAGAACCGCTCCTTGCCGGTGGTCTGGTCGATGAAACGGGTACTCAGTGCCAGGGTCAGCTGGTTGGCATCGTTCTGGCGGTCGGCGCCGGTGTAGCGCGAATCGCGGAACAGCTGGCCCCAGCTGAAGGTGAAGTCACGGGTGTCGAAGATCGGCAGTTCGTCCTGGTTGCGGTACGGCGTGCGCAGGTAGAACAGGCGCGGCTCCAGCGTCTGCAGGAAGGACTTGCCGCGGATGCTGGTCTCGCGGTCGAAGAACAGGCCGGCGTCGATGCTGCCGATCGGCAGGCTGCGGCTGGGCGAGGTGTTGCCGCGCAGCTGTTCCGGCGTGGCGGTGGTCACGTCCACGCCCTCCGAGGCCAGAACGGTGCTGCGTATCCTGTCGGCCAGGCCGCGGTCCAGCTGGTAGGCCGTGTAGCGGTACGCCAGGGTGGGCGTGATGTACCAGGCCGCGCCGCTGATGGGGAAGGAAACGTACGGCTTGACGTCAAGGCGGGAGCCGCCATAGGCGCGCACGGTCTGGCCGGTGCGGGTGTATTGCAGGTCCGGGCCCGCATCGGCACCGTACTTGAGGTTCACGTCGTCGTGGGTGAACCTCACCGCTTCGGCGTACAGGCCGGTTTCCAGCCATGGCCGCATCGGCTTGTTCCAGTTGAAATACACCCGCGGCTGGCGGTTGTAGGGCAGGGCATTCTCGTCAAGCGTGTAGTCGGTCAGCTGCCAGCGGTCGGCCATGATGCCGGCCGTCCAGTTCGTGCCCGTACCGTACAGGCCAATGGTGCTCTGCAGGTTGGAGGCGGTCACCCCCACCAGGCGGTTGGCGAAGTCCTCGACATAGCGCTCGTCGCTGACCCAGGCCAGGTTGGCGCGGGCCTGCCAGTGGCTGTTCACGTTGTGGTAGCCGTCGAACATCACCCGGCCGCGGTCGCGGTCGCGCAGCCTGTCGTTGGGCATGTAGCTGGTCAGCACCTCGCCACGGCCGCCGTTGTAGAGGTAGCGGAACTCGTTGTCGAGCAGCAGGCCGCGCCGGCTCATGTAGCGCGGGGTCAACGTGTCGTCGTAGTTCGGCGCCAGATTGAAGTAGATCGGCTGTGCGTAGTCGAATCCGTTGCGCCCGGACATGCCCAGCTGCGGGAACAGCAGGCCGGTCTTGCGGCGGTCATCGATCGGGAACTTGAAGTACGGCGCCCACAGCACCGGCACCTTGCCGATCCGCAGCACGGCGTTGCGGGCGGTGCCGAAGCCCTCGTCGTTGTCCACTTCGATCTGCGGCGCCGACAGCTTCCACACCGGCTGTGACGGGTCGCAGGTGGTGTAGGTGGAGCGGTGCATCTGGCCGACCGCGCCCTGCAGGTCGACCGACTCGGCATCGCCGTTGCCGCGGCGCGACACCAGCTGGTACTTGATGTCGGTGATCTTGTGGGTGTCGCTTTCCTGGTTGCCTTCGGCGCGCTTGGCGACCATCCGGATCGACCCGTCCTGGTAGCGGACATTGCCGTCGGCGATGTAGTTGCCGGTCTCGGTGTCGAAACTGAGCTTGTCGGTACCGACGAACTGGTCGCCCCGGCGCAGCGCCACGTTGCCCTCGTACTGCGGCACGGTGGTGGTACCCAGCAGCTGGTCGCCTTCGATGTCGGTCGGCTGGTTCTCGCGGGCGGCCGCAGCGGCAGCCTTGTCCTGGCCCGGGACCGGCGTGGGGGCGTCGGTGAACGCGGGAATGACGTCGGTGGCCGGGCACAGGCCCCAGTTGAGCGGCTTATCATCAGCCATTGCCGGAAGGCTGATGGCGATGCTCAGAGGCAGGGGAAGCAGGCGGAGGGCTCGGCGCACGCGGTTCGGATTCGGGCGAAAACGGACGGTAGCTTGCCCCATCCCTTGCATAGGGGCAATGAAGGACGCCGGAGCCTGCCGGTTCGGGTTCATCCGGCGGAGGTGCCGGCGGATGGCGTAAGCAGGGCCTGGACATGGGCCACGCTGCACTCGGCCAGGGCCTGCAGGTCATAGCCGCCCTCCAGCATCGACACCACCCGGCCAGCCGCGTGGCGGCGTGCCAGCGCGTGCAGCTCACCGGTGATCCAGGCGAAATCGTCGGTCTCCAGCATCAGATCCGCCTGTGGATCACGCAGGTGGGCATCGAAGCCGGCCGAGATCAGCAGCAGCTGCGGGCGGAAGTCGTCGATGGCCGGCAGCATCTCGTCGGCCCAGACGTTGCGGAAGCGGAAGCCGCCGCTTCCCGGCGGCAGCAGGATGTTCATCAGGTTGCCGGCACCGCGGTCGCGGCGCAGGCCGGAATTGGGGAACAGCCCGGCCTGGTGGGTGCTGTAGTACGAAACCCGGGCGTCATGCTGGAAGATGTCCTGGGTGCCATTGCCGTGGTGCACGTCGAAATCGACCACCGCGATCCGTTCCAGGCCATGGCGGTCGCGGGCATGGGCGGCGGCGATGGCGATGTTGTTCAGCAGGCAGAAGCCCATGGCGGTGCTGCTGGTGGCGTGGTGGCCCGGTGGGCGTACCGCGCAGAAGGCCAGCGGGTCCTCGCCCAGCATCACCGCATCGACTGCGGCGACGCCGGCACCGGCGGCGTGCACGGCGGCGCTGGCCGAGCCCGGCGAGGTCCAGGTGTCCATGTCCAGCTGGCGCAGCGGTGCGGTCTGCGGCTGCAGCACGAAGTCGAGCAGGGCGCTGTCGTGGACCCGGGTCAGTTCGCCGAACTTCGCCGGCGGCGCCTCGCGCCAGTCCAGCTGGCCGGGGAAGGCGGTGTGCAGCGCGTCCAGCACCTGCTGCAGCCGTTGCGGGCATTCGGGATGGCCGGGACCGGGGTCATGCAGCAGGCAGGACGGGTGGGAATAGACCAGCATCGTGCCGACTCAGCGCTGGCGCTGCTGTGGCTGCCACAGCGCTTCGCCATGGCCGTCGGCGCGGGCCAGCACCCGGGCCAGCACGAACAGCAGGTCCGACAGCCGGTTGAGGTATTGCAGCGCCTCGCTGCGGACGGCCTCGTGGCGGGCCAGGGTGACCGTCTCGCGCTCGGCGCGGCGGACGATGGTGCGGGCCAGATGGCAGCGCGCGGCAGCTTCGCCGCCGGCCGGCAGGATGAATTCCTTCAGCATCGGGAGGTTGGCGTTGTAATGGTCCAGCTGCTGCTCCAGGGCCGAGACGTCGGCGGCATGGATCGCGGCGTGGCCGGGAATGCACAGCTCGGCGCCCAGATCGAACAGCTGGTGCTGCAGATGCACCACCAGCGCGCGTACATCCTCGGGCAGGGGCGCGGCCAGCAGCAGGCCGAGCGCGGCGTTGGCCTCGTCGACGGTACCGAAGGACGCCACGCGGGCGTCATCCTTGGCCACGCGTTGGCCGTCGCCAAGGCCGGTACTGCCGTCGTCGCCGGTGCGGGTGTAAATGCGCGAGAGGCGATGACCCATGGCGCGCGGCTCAGTGGCGGATGTCGCGGCGGGCCTGCTGGAGCTTCAACACCTGCTCCACGGCCAACTGCAGGGCAGCGGCCAGCGCCACATAGATCGCCGTAGTGCGCAGGTAGGGCCCGAACCACTGCGCGTAGTTCTGTGCCCAGCCGGCCAGCGTCGGCTCGGCCACGTTACGGCTGGTCCAGTAGAAGCCGCCCTGCGCCAGCAGGTGGCAGATCGCCACCGACGCGACCAGCAGCAGCGCACCCTTGGCCAGCACCGGCCAGCGCGCGCCCTGGTAGTTACGGCCCAGCAGCATGCCGCCGGCCCACAGCGAGAAGTACGCCGGCAGCAGCAGCCAGTAACCCGGCGACACGCAGTAGTGCTGCCAGAAATCCAGGCCGCTGCTGCGGATCACGATCCAGTCCACCAGCACGGCGAACACCATCAGCAGCGGAAACGCCCAGCGTGTCCACGTGGCCAGATAGAAGCCACCGATGAAGAACACCGCCCAGGAGGCATCCGGAATGGCCGCGAAGTGGTTGACCCGGGTCGCCGCCAGCAACAGCACGAGGACGGACAGGACGAAGGCGCGGTTGGCGGTGGCGGACATGGCAGCGGGCCCGGAGCGGATTCAGGTTTCATTCTAGCCCGCCGCGCCGGTTGGCGCAGGCGCCGCTTGTTCGGCGTACAGTCGGGGCGAGCGCGTATCATGAACACATGAGTGAACGACATGACGTGCTGATCGTCGGTGGTGGCCTGGTGGGTGCCAGCCTGGCCATCGCCCTGGACCGGCTGGGCCGCGACGTGGGCCTGCTCGAGGCCAGCCCGGCCGGCGAGCTGCCTGCGGTGTTCGACCAGCGCAATCTCAGTTTCGCCGCTGCCACCGTCAATGCGCTGACCGCGCTGGGGGTGATGCAGAAGCTGGCGATGGCACCGGGCCCGATCCGGCGCATCCATGTCAGTCGTGCCGGCGATTTCGGCCGTGTGCAGCTCGAAGCGGCCGATTACGACCGGCCGTGGTTCGGCCAGGTGGTGGTCGCGCGCGATTTCGGCCAGGCGCTGGAAGCGCGGCTTCAGGAGCTGCCGCGCCTGCGCCGTTATCGGCCGATGCGGTTCCTGGGACTGGGCGAGGTGGTGGACGGCTACCGCCAGGTGCGGGTGGCTGACGAGGCGGGTGAACGCGTGCTGCTGGCACGTCTGGTGGTGGGCGTCGATGGCACCACCAGCGGCGTGCGTGGCGCGCTGGGCATCGAGGTCGACCGCCATGATTTCCAGCAGACCCTGTTCGTCGCCCGCGTGCGCAGCCAGCGTGCGCCGGATGGCACGGCCTGGGAGCGCTTCACCGATACCGGCCCGACCGCCCTGCTGCCGCGCGGTGACCGCCACTTCGGCACCGTGCATGGCGTGGCCCGCGATCAGGCCGATGCGGTGATGGCGCTGGACGATGCGGCCTGGCTGCAGCGCCTGCAGGACGCGATCGGCTGGCGTGCCGGCCGCCTGCTCGAATCCGGTCCACGCAGCGCTTATCCGCTCATCCAGGTGCTGGCGCGCGCATTGGCCGGTGAACGCACGGTGCTGCTGGGCAATGCCGCGCAGACCATCCATCCGCTGGGTGCGCAGGGCTTCAACCTGGGCCTGCGCGATGCGCTGACCCTGGCCGAACTGCTGGAGAATGCGCATGAGGATGCCGGCAGTGATGCATTGCTGCAGGCCTATGTTGCACGCCGCGAGGAAGACCGCCGGCAGACGGTGGCGTTCTCCGGCGGCCTGGCACGGCTGACCAGCAACCCGGCGCCACTGATGCGGCCGCTGCGCAGCCTCGGTCTGGTGGCCGCACAACGCGCCTCGGTGCAGTCGATGCTGGTCGGTGGTGCGATGGGCTTCCGTGGCGAAGTACCGCGGCTGTGCCGTGGAGAAACCGCATGAGCCGCCGCGCGCGCCTGGATGTGGCCATCGTCGGCGGTGGCGTGGTCGGTGCCGCGTGCGCGCTGGCGCTGGCCGATGCCGGCCTGTCGGTGGCGTTGGTGGAAGGTCGTGAGCCCGCGCCGTGGCAGGTTGCGCAACCGGACCTGCGCGTGTTCGCCTTTGCCGCCGACAACGTGCAGCTGTTGAACCGCCTCGGCGTGTGGCCGGCGATCGCCCAGGCCCGTGCCTGGCCCTACCGGCGTATGCAGGTGTGGGATGCGGCCGGTGGCGAAGATCTGCTGTTCGATGCCGATCGCTTCGGCCGTCGCGAACTGGGCTACATCGTCGAGAACGGCCTGCTGCAGGACCGCCTGTGGGCGGCGCTGCCGGCGGCGGGCGTGCAGCTGCACTGCCCGGCACGGGTGGAAGCACTGGAGCAGGACGAGGATGGCGTGCGCCTGCGCCTGGATGACGGTCGCCGCCTGGAAGCGGCGTTGGCGGTGGCCGCCGACGGTGCCGAATCGACCCTGCGCCAGCTGGCCGGGATCGAGGTTGAAAAGCATGACTACCACCAGCGTGGCGTGGTGGCCTACGTGGACAGCGATCTTTCCAACCAGGCCACGGCCTGGCAGCGTTTCCTGCCGGGCGGGCCGCTGGCGCTGCTGCCGGTGGCCGAGCGCCGCAGCTCCATCGTCTGGACCCTGCCCGAGGATGAAGCGGCTCGCGTGCTGGCGTTGGACGAGGACAGCTTCAACCGCGAACTGACCCGCGCCTTCGCGGCGCGCCTGGGCGAACTACGTCTGGCCTCGCCGCGTGCGGCGTTCCCGCTGCGCCGCCAGCTGGCCCGTCACTATGTGGCCGGCCGCGTGCTGGCGCTGGGCGATGCCGCACATGTGGTGCATCCGCTGGCCGGGCAGGGCGTGAACCTGGGGTTGCGCGATGTCGCTGCCCTGCAGCAGTGGCTGGCGCCGTCGGCCGAGCGCCGCGGCCAGCCGCGGCTGTCGCCGCAGCGCCTGCAGCGCTGGGCACGCGAACGGCGCAGCGACAACCACATCGCCGCCTACAGCTTCGATGCGATCAACCGCCTGTTCTCCAACGACGAAATGCACCTGACCCTGGCCCGGGGCCGTGCGCTGGGCTGCGTCGGCCGATGGCCGCCGCTGGTGCAGGCATTCTGGAAGCGCGCCGCCGGGGTCTGAAGCAAAAAGGGGACGGAGGGGATTAAGTCGTTTGTGCACATACGACTTAATCCCCTCCGTCCCCTTTTTCAATCCACCAGCCAGCCGGCCAGGTCGGTGCGGTCCAGCTTGCCGCGGTGCCTGCGGTCCAGCGAATTGAATTCGTCGGCCAGCGCCGGGTTGGCCTGTGCTTCCTCGCGGCTGATGAAACCATCGCCGTTCACATCCAGCGCGGCGAAGTGGATGCGGTACTGGCCGACCACGCTGCTCGGTTCCAGCGAACGCACGGTCACCTGTGCCTCGCCGGCCGGTCGTGCAATCTCGACGCTGCCGCTGACCCGGCCAGCATCCAGCGGTTGCTGGCGGATCGCGCCGCCGGTGGGGCCCAGCGGCTGGCTCTGCGCAGGGGGGTGCGGCAGCTGCTGGGCAATGGCAGGTGCGGCGGCCAGCAGGGTGATCAACATGGTGAGCGAGTGGTATCGCATGGTTCCCTTCCTCGGTAGCGCCGGGCCCATGCCCGGCGGGCATGTTCCTCAGCGCAGCGGCGAGGCCAATACCGTGATCTCCTCACGGTCGTGATAGAGCTGCTTGGCGCGTACCACCAGCGGCTTGCCGGCCTGGTCCTGGAACAGGTCCAGGCACAGGCGGGTTTCGTCCCAGCGCTTCTTCATCGGCAGCTTCAGATTGAAGATGGCGTGCCTGCACCAGCCTTCGCGGAACCAGGTGGCCATGCGTTCGGCCACGCGGCGCGGCTGCTCGACCATGTCGCAGACCATCCAGTCCAGCGGCTGTTCGGGGTGCCAGTGGAAACCATCGGCGCGCAGGTGCTCGACCAGACCGGTGTCCAGCACGTGCTGGCGCAGCGGGCCGTTGTCGATGCTCAGCACGTGCATGTGCTGGCGGGTCAGTACCCAGGTCCAGCCGCCGGGGGCGGCGCCCAGGTCGGCCGCACGCATGCCGGGCTTGGCCAGTGCTTCGCGTTCTTCCGGCGTCAGCAGGGTCAGCAGTGCTTCGTCCAGCTTCAGTGCCGAACGCGAAGGCGCCTCGGGCAGCAGCTTCAGGCGCGGGATGCCCAGTGCCCACGGCGCGCTGTCGGCCGGGTCGGCCACGCAGACGAAGGCATGGGTGCCGTCGACGAACACCACGTGCAGGCGCGGCAGGCGGTTGTTTGGCTTATCAGTGAGCTTGCCGGCCTTGCGCAGCGCCGGGCGCAGTGCATTGCCGAAGGCTCGCGCCAGCCCGGACAGTGGCTTGCCAGCGTCCGAATCGGGGTGCTCCACCCACAGGTCGCCGAAGCGCGGCGCATCGGCCAGCACCTCCAGCATCGGGGTGATGCGATCGCTCGGGTCCAGCTGCGGCAGCTCGGCCAGCACGACCAGCTTCTGCCGCGCGAAGATCAGTTCTCGCCAGCGCAGGCGTGGCGCCAGTGCTGCAGCGTCGTCGCACATGAAAAGCACATAGCCGTCATTGCGCTGGGTGCGCGCATAGCCAGCGAAACCGGCTTCACCGGCGCGGAACTGCAGCTCGCCGGCCAGCTCGGGTTCAAAGCCCTGCCGGCACAGGCACAGCAGGCCGATGCCGGTCTCAGTAACGGGCGCCATCGCTTTCCCCATAGGTTCGCAGCACGCTGCGCGCGGCGTCGCGGTCCAAGCCCTGCACCACTTCGATGCCACGCTTGTTGAGCTCGCCGACCCAGTCGGCCGGCAGCGGGCCTTCATCGAACGGGGTCAGTTCCTCGACGTCGGCCGCACTGGCACCGATCAGCAGGCGGTCGATGCCGGCCCACACGGTAGCGCCATAGCACTGGCAGCATGGCTGCGAACTGGTGGCCAGGGTGACCGGCGACAGCACCGCGTTCAGGCGCGGGGTCTGCAGGCGCTGCTGGGCCAGCATGTAGGCCATGTTCTCGGCGTGCGCCAGCGAAGTCGCGTGCGGCATCACCCGGTTCACGCCAGCGGCGATGACCTTGTCGTCCGGGCCGAACACCACCGCACCGAACGGGCCGCCACTGGCGTGCTCGACGTTCAGCCGCGACAGCTCGATCGCCAGCGCGACCTTGGCCTCGTCGCCCGGATATCGACGATCCAGGTCGATCTGGCCGTGGATCCAGGCGGGAAGGGTCAGGTGGACTTGCGCGTACAGCATCGCGGGGGTGCCTCGTGTGGGATGGAAAAAAGTGCGGTTGCTTGGGGAACCGGCGCGCAGTGTAGCCGCACCGGCCTGTATCGGGTGTGGGCGTGGGTCAGCCTGGCGAGCCGGTGCGGACCACCACGTACTGCTTGCGGAATTCCAGCCCTGCCTGCGGCCAGCTGGCCGCGTAGGCGCGCAGCAGGGGCAGGGCGGCGGCGAAGTCGTGGCCGTTGACCCGGCAATCGGCCTCGCACAGGCCATCGGCATCGCGCGAGGCGAACAGGCGGATGGCCAGGAAAGAACGCGTCTTCAGCAGCGCATCGAATGCATCGATGCTGCGCGTGAACAGGCAGCAGGGGCAGGAGCCATGATCGTCTTCGCTGCGGGGGGCGGTGTCCATCTCATGCTCGCGGTAATGCGCCAGTGGACCGAGCACCACGGTGCGTTCGAGTTCCTGGCCGTCAGCGCCGGCCGGATAGGTCAGGCCCATCATCGGCAGGCCCTGCGCGTCTTGGGCGCCGATCGCGGTCTGCAGGGTCACCAGGTCCACCCGGGCCCAGGCCTGGAAGCCGGACAACAGCGATGCCTGCTCATCGGCACCATTTGCGTGCTGGTACTCGAACAGGCCATCGGCGAACAACTGCGGATGCTGGCTTTCAATGACGGTGGAGGTCTGCCAACCACCGTTGTCGCGCGCGTGTGCGGCCATTGCATGCGGGGTCAGGCGCAGGCCGCTGTCCAGCAGCAGCGCGTTGCCGTCGACGCGGCTGGCGGTGCCGGCGTCCTGAAGGACCTGCTGCAGCAGCGGGAGGAGGGCAGCGGAGGTCGTGGTCATGTCAGGCCTGTCGGTGGATGGGGTGGAACATCCAGGCAGGGCCTGGAAAATCTAATGGTCGAGCGCGTCGAGCTCGGCGCGATATCGCTGCGCGTCGGGCTGCTGCTGCGGGTCGTTGCCGTGGTCGCGCAGCCAGCTTTCCAGTTCGCGGCGATAGTCCGCGCGGAACTCGGCATTGCCCGGGCTGAAGTGCAGCTTGCGCGCCGCTACCTCCACGCGCTCGCGCGCACTGGCACGGGCCTGGGCGATGCCATGCGGGGATTCGTTGGTGAGGATGACGAAGTTGCGTGGGAAGCCCGGCGTGTACTTGACCACGAACGGCTGGTCGCGCGCCGGGATGCGGATGGCGTTTTCCAGCGGCCACAGCGAAGCGGTGTTGGTGTAGAACACCACGTCCACGTCGCGGCCCTCGGCGGTATGCAGCACCCCTTCGTAGCGCCAGATGTACTGTTCGTTGAGCGTGGAACTGGTTCGCTCGGCCTTGACGATCACCGCTTCACCACGCTCGCCCACCACGTTGAGGAAGGTGGCGTTGAGGAAGTGGCCGAGGAACATGTTGAGCATCGCCAGCGGGAACACCACGATGGCGTAGCCCGGAAAGCGCCGCCACCACGAGACCAGTCCGGCCAGCACCATCGCTGCAAAGAACGTCAGCAGCGGATGCTGCGAGATGAACCAGAACAGGACGGAGAGGGCGGTGATCATTGTCGATGGCGTGCGGGCGCCATGCTGGCGCCCGCGCAGGTCCTCAGGCCGACCAGGTATCGCGCAGGGTCACGCTGCGGTTGAACACCGGCTTGGCTTCGGTGTGGTCGCGGCGGTCGGCGACGAAGTAGCCGGTACGTTCGAACTGGAACGACTGCTCCGGTGCGGCGCTGGCCGCGGCCGGCTCGACATAGCCGGTGACGGTGCGGCGCGATTCCGGATTGAGGTAATCGCGGTAGGTCTTGCCTTCCGAGTCATCATCCGGGTTCGGCACCGAGAACAGGCGGTCGTACAGGCGGATCTCGGCCGGCACGCCATGCACGGCGCTGACCCAGTGGATGGTGCCCTTGACCTTGCGGTTGGCGCCTTCCATGCCCGGACGCGATTCCGGATCCAGCCAGCCGCGCAGCTCGGTGATGGTGCCATCGGCATCCTTGATCACTTCGTCGCAGCGGATGATGCCGGCGCCGCGCAGGCGCACTTCGCCACCCGGCACCAGGCGCTTCCAGCCCTTCGGCGGCACTTCGGCGAAGTCCTCGCGGTCGATCCACACCTCGCGTGCGAACGGCACTTCGCGGCTGCCGAAGCTCTCGTCCTTGGGATGGTTGCTGAAGGTCAGCAGCTCTTCGTGGCCTTCCGGCAGGTTGGTCAGCACCAGCTTGACCGGATCGACCACCGCCATGCGGCGTGGGGCGGCGCTGTCGAGGTCCTCGCGCAGTGCGCCTTCCAGCACGCTGAAGTCGATCAGCGAATTCTGCTTGCTGATGCCTACGCGCTCGGCAAACAGGCGCATCGCAGACGGGGTATAACCACGGCGGCGCAGGCCCTGCAAGGTCGGCATGCGCGGGTCGTCCCAGCCGTCCACCAGCTGTTCGGTGACCAGCGCCATCAGCTTGCGCTTGCTCATCACCGTGTAGTTGATGTTCAGGCGCGAGAACTCGATCTGGCGCGGCTTGGCAGCTTCGCGCGGCAGGCCGGCATCGACCAGCGGCTGGGTCAGCGCATCGTCATGGGCGAAATCGACGTTGTCCACGCACCAGTCGTACAGCGGGCGGTGGTCTTCGAACTCCAGCGTGCACAGCGAGTGGGTGATGCCCTCGATCGAATCACCCAGCGCGTGGGCGAAGTCGTACATCGGGTAGATCGGCCACGCGCTGCCGGTGTTCTGGTGCTCGACGTGCTTGATGCGGTACAGCGCCGGATCGCGCAGGTTGATGTTGCCGCTGGCCATGTCGATCTTCGCGCGCAGGGTGCGTGCGCCATCCGGGAATTCACCGACGCGCATGCGGCGGAACAGGTCGAGGTTCTCCTCGACGCTGCGGTCGCGCCACGGCGACGGGCGGCCCGGCTCGGTGAGAGTGCCGCGGTAGGCGCGCACTTCCTCGGCCGACAGGTCGCAGACATAGGCCTTGCCCTGTTCGATCAGCTTCTCGGCGGCCAGGTAATAGGCCTGGAAGTAGTCCGAAGCATGGCGCAGCTCGTTCCACTCGAAGCCCAGCCAGCGCACGTCGTCCTGGATCGCGGCCACGTACTCCGGATCTTCCTTGGCCGGGTTGGTGTCGTCGAAGCGCAGGTTGCAGACGCCGCTGAATTCGCCGGCGATGCCGAAGTTCAGGCAGATCGACTTGGCATGGCCGATGTGCAGGTAGCCGTTCGGTTCCGGCGGGAAGCGGGTCTTGATCGCCTGGTGCTTTCCGCTGGCCAGGTCCTCGCGCACGATCTGGCGGATGAAATCGCGCTTTTCGTGGCTGTCGGCGGGGGTCTCGGGGCTGGCGGGTGTGTGCTCGGACATGAGTCGGCGAAAAGAAAGGCAGAAAGACCAACAGTCTAGCGCGTACCGGGCAGAACTGCCGGGGTTGCCGGGCCCCCCGCCGCCCCCCCCCCCCGGCGACGGGGGGTTGGGGGGGGGGGGGGGGGTGGCGGGGGGGGCCGCCCCGCCCCGCCCACACCCGTTCCCCGGGTGGTGGGGGCGGCCGGGGGCCGGGCAACCCCGGCAGTTCTGCCCGGTACGCGCTAGACTGTTGGTCTTTCTGCCTTTCTTTTCGCCGACTCATGTCCGAGCACACACCCGCCAGCCCCGAGACCCCCGCCGACAGCCACG
>NZ_JAZKVY010000204.1:0-45897 GCF_036624925.1 Stenotrophomonas sp. A3_2 | reverse complement strand
CCCCTGCGCGGGCCCCCCCCCCCGAACGCGCTTCTCGCCCCGCCCCCCCCCCCCCCCCCCCCCACCCCGCCATCCCACGGAATGCCGCTGTTGCTTTGGCTTTGGCTGTTGCTGTTGCTGTTGCCCTGGCTTCGGCGGGTGCAGGGCGCAGCCCTGCCGAATCCCATTACACTCCAGAGAGATTTCCCTGCTGGAGAGAGCAATGAAGCGAGTAGCACTGGGCGTGCTGGCCCTGTCAGTGTCGAGCGCACTGATGGCGGCCACCCCGAAATTCGACGGCGCGCGGATCTCGGCCGACGTCAAGGAACTGGCCTCCGACGCCTACGAAGGCCGCTCCCCGGCCACCGCCGGCGAAGAAAAGACCATCGCCTTCCTCAGCAAGCAGTTCGCCGATGCCGGCCTGCAGCCGGGCGGTGACCTCAAGGATGGCAAGCGCCTGTGGACCCAGGCCGTTCCGCTGCGCAAGGGCGACATCGTCGGCGCACCGCAGCTGGCGCTGCACCAGGGCGGCAAGACCGTTGCGCTGGAGCAGGGCAAGCAGATCGCCGTGCGCGCCGCCATGAACGGCGCCAGCAACGTCGATATCAGCAAGGCGCCGCTGGTGTTCCTCGGCTACGGCGTGAAGGCCCCGGAGCGCAACTGGGACGACTTCAAGGGCGTGGACCTGAAGGGCAAGATCGCCGTCGTGCTGATCAACGATCCGGACTTCGAGATCGGCCAGGGCGACTTCGACGGCAAGGGCATGACCTACTACGGCCGTTGGACCTACAAGTACGAAGAAGGTGCCCGCCAGGGCGCGCTGGGCGTGCTGATCGTGCACGAGACCGCACCGGCGTCGTACGGCTGGGCCACCGTGGCCGGCTCCAACACCAACACTATGTTCGATGTGGTGCGCGACAACCCGGCGGAAAGCCACCCGCTGCTGGAAGGCTGGATCCAGCGCGACCTTGCCGTGGAGCTGTTCCGCTCGGCCGGGCAGGACTTCGAAGCGCTGAAGAAGAAGGCGCAGCAGCGCGACTTCACCCCGGTGCCGCTGACCGGCGCCAGTCTGGACGCGAAGTACGCGGTGAAGACCGAAGTGATCACCTCGCACAACGTGGCCGCACGCCTGGAAGGCAGCCGCCACCCGGACGAGACCATCGTCTACAGCGCGCACTGGGACCACATCGGCGTGGGTGAGCCGGACGCGCGTGGCGACCGCATCTTCAACGGTGCGCTGGACAACGCCAGCGGTACTGCCTCGCTGATCGAGCTGGCCCGTGGTTTCGCCAAGGCCAAGCGCCCGGAGAGGTCAGTGCTGTTCCTGGCAGTCACCGCCGAGGAAAAGGGCCTGCTGGGTTCGGAGTACTACGCCACCCATCCGCTGTACCCGCTGGAAAAGACCGTGGCGGTGATCAATATGGATGGCATGGCGCCGTTCGGTCCGTCGCGCGATTTCGGCATCTACGGCGCCGCGCGCTTCGAGCTGCTGGACCAGCTGAAGGACGTGGCCAAGGGCTGGGATATCCGCTACACGCCGGACCCGAAGCCGGAAGCGGGCCTGTTCTTCCGCTCCGATCACTTCCCGTTCGCCAAGCGTGGCGTGCCGGCACTGTCGTGGTCGGCCGGCCAGGACTGGGTGGACGGTGGCGTGGCTGCGGGCAAGAAGGCCTCGGAAGACTACACCGCCAAGCGCTACCACCAGCAGGGCGACGAATGGCAGCCGGACTGGGTGTTCGCCGGTGCCGCCCGCGACCTGGAAGTGCTGTACACGCTGGGCAACCAGCTGGCCAACTCCCGTGCCTGGCCGAACTGGAGCAAGGACGAGTCGTTCCGCGCCGTACGCGACGCCAGCGCCGACCAGCGCCAATAAGAAGCACCGGTGGTGCCGGCCGCTGGCCGGCATTGCTGCGAGGCTTGCGGCGATGACGGGGTGCCGGCCAGCGGCCGGCACTGCCAGAGCCGCTTCCATCCCCGCTTTCCCGCCCTTCGTCGCAGCCCGCTTGCTTGCCCGGCGGGCCGCCCTATGCTCGGCTCACCCCCTTCCTCCAAGGCGCCGCCGTGTTCGCCAGCCTTTCTCTCCTGTTACGTCATCTGCTGGCCTGGGCTGCGGCGCTGTTCGTCGCAGGCATGGTCTGGAGCGGCATCTTCAGTGGCATGAACGATGGCCCGGGCTGGATTTTCGGCCTGCTGGCGATGTTCCTGATCATTTCCGCGCTGGGCAGTGCCATCACCCATATCCGCCGAGTCTGGCTGGTGGCCGGTCGCCTGGATGCCACCACCTTGTCCGGGCGCCAGCGCCGCCAGATCGAACTGCCGATGGACGCCGGCCACGCGTTCTCGGTAGTGGAAGCGGCGATCGCCGAACTTCCCCGCGTGGAGGATGTGGAAAGCTCGGCCGGCAGCCTGCAGGTGCGCGCCTATGTTCGCCGCGTGGATCTCTGGAATGGGCGTCAGCCCTCGCGCTGGAACCTGCCGGCGCGGCTGGCGATCAAGCGCAACAGCGTGCTGGCCACGGTCACGCCGGGGCAGGGCACCAGCACCGTCACCCTACTGTTTGAACCGGATGCGGGCTGGTGGGCCGACCTGCTGGCGCTGGACGAGGGCAGCAACTTCGAGAACGCCGAAGCGGTCACCCGTGCGATCAGCCGCCGCGTGGCCGACCAGCGTCGCGATGAGCAGGCCGCCGCCGAACAGACCCAGGTGGAAAAGGAACTGTCGGTGGCGCGCTTGAATCTGCTGCACGCGCAGGTGGAACCGCACTTCCTGTACAACACGCTGGCCAACGCGCAGGTGCTGACCCGCACCGACCCGGCGCGTGCCGAACAGATGCTCGGCCACCTGATCCAGTACCTGCGCAGCTCGTTGCCGCAGGTGGACGAATCGGTGTCCACGCTGGGCGTGGAGCTGGAGCGCACCCGCGCCTACCTGGAGATTCTGCGTATCCGCATGGGCGCGCGGCTGGCGGTGGAAGTGCAGGTACCCAACGAACTGCATGGCGTGCACCTGCCGGCGATGGCGTTGCAGACACTGGTGGAAAACGCGATCAAGCACGGCCTGGAACCCAAGCCCGGCGGTGGCACGATCTGGATCCTCGCGCGTGGTTTCGATGACCACGTGACCGTGACCGTCGCCGACGACGGGCTCGGCTTCGGGCAGGGCACCAGCGGTACCGGCATCGGCCTGAAGAACCTGCGCGAGCGCCTGCGCCTGACCTGCGGTGAGCAGGCCGGTGTGGCGATCGTGGCCAATTTCCCCAGCGGCGTGGCCGCGACCATGACCCTGCCGCAGTCGCACAAGGAGCGCAGCCATGCCGCTTGAGGCACTGATCGCTGAAGACGAAGAACTGCTGCGGCAGTCGCTGGTGGAGCAACTTCGCCGGCTGTGGCCGGACCTGAAGCTGGTGGCCGAGTGCGAGGACGGCGCCAGCGCGCTGGAGCAGCTGGCCGAGAAGCAGCCGGACATCGCTTTCCTCGATATCCGCATGCCCGGTATCAGCGGCATCGAGGTCGCGCGCTCGCTGTCCGAGCTGAGTCCGCGCACCCAGGTGGTGTTCGTTACTGCCTACGACCAGTACGCCATCGATGCATTCGAGCAGGGCGCGATGGATTACCTGCTCAAGCCGGTAAGCGACGAGCGCCTGCTTGCCACCCGCGAACGCATCCTGTCGCGGCTGCCATCGACGCGGCAGGACGATGCCGTGCTGGAGCGCCTGCTGCAGCGGTTGGGCCCATCGCAGGGCACTGCAGAGCGACCGCCGCTGGCCTGGATCACCGCCAGCAACGGCCGCGAGACGCAGCTGATCATGCTGGAGGAGGTGGCCTACTTCCGCGCCGACAACAAGTACACCACCGTGGTCACTGCCGCCGGCGAGAGCCTGCTGCGCACGCCGTTGCGCGAACTGCTGGAAGTGCTCGACCCGCAGCATTTCCGCCAGATCCACCGCTCGACCATCGTCAACATGAAGGCCGTGGCGGCGGTCAGCCGCGACGATACCGGGCGGGGCGTGCTGCGCCTGCGTGGCCGAACGGAAACGCTGGTGGTCAGCCAACCGTTCATGAGCCTGTTCCGCGGCATGTAGCCGCAGCCGCATCCCCCCTGCACCGAGGAATGAACATGTCCCGTCTGCTGATTGCGTGCGTTGCCGTGCTGGCACTGGCCGGCTGCGAAAAATCCCGCAACACCTCGATCACCCGCACCCATGCCAACGGCGTGGACACGCTGTACAGCAAGAGTACGGTGGTCGACGGCGAGGCGCGCTTTCAGTGCATTGCCAGCAGCAGTGGCCACTGCCATTACCTGGTGCTGGACCCAGCATGCAGCACCGATGCCGCGTGCACCACGCCGCCGCTGCGCCGGTTTGCGGTTGCGGCAGGCAAGACCGAGGCCATGCGTGGCCTGCCCGACGGCTTCCGCCAGTGCGTCAGCCAGGACCCGATAGAACACTGCCACCGCGAGTGATCACGGTGGCAGTGTGGATCCCCCCGCTTCGCTGAAGGGTCAGTAGGCAGGCTGCAGCGTCAGCTCGTGATGGTGTTCGGTTTCGCCGACGTGGTTCAGGCGTCCGACCAGCTCCGAGTGCTGCTTCATCCGCCCGATCTCGGTCATGATGCGGATGTCCTCGTGGCGCAGTTCGCGCTTGGTGGTGACCGCCTGCTTGTAGTCCAGCACTTCCGGGTAGTGCTCGGCCAGGTCCAGTGCCTCGGCCACGTGCTCCACGCTGTCGGCCTTGGAACTGATGCGGGCGCGGCTGTTGAAGGCCTTCATCCAGCGCTCGAAGCCGGCCTGCTGATCGAACATGTTGGCCATGAACCAGATCACGAACAGGATCGAGACCCATGAGCCGAACACGATCACCACGCGGGTGAAGGTGATATGGAAGTCATCGCGCCACAGGTAGTTGGCGATCAGGCCCAGGATCAGCAGAGAGGCTGCCTGCCAGCCGATGATCGATGCGATCAGCCACTGGCACTTGGCCTGGGCCAGCACCGCCACTTCATCGCGGATCTGCTGCTCGCTGAGGTTGCGCCAGTGCGCCACCTGTTTGTCGAACGGGCTGCTGTAGAGCTCGTTGTCGCGAAGCAGAATTCCCAAACCCTTGAACAAGGCAATCATGGCTGGCTCCTTGTGGAACGTGCGTCGATCAGCATTGGACGGTGTGGCGGGTCCAGTTCTAGCACTTCCAGCGGGCGGTGCAACGGGGGCAATGCCAAGCGGCGCAAGGGTTTGCCCGGCGGGAGTGAAAATTGATGCATTGCATCATCGCGGTCACAGCCTGCGACAGGATGTCGCAGGGTGAAACGTGCTGCGGCCGCACATGAAACGGTCGCTGAGCGTGGAGGCTCGCCGCCTGCGCCGTGATCGCCGAGAATCGGGGCCGACCGCGCAAGATGCGACCGTTCTTCCGACTTTCCTGGGCCCGTGATGCCGGCTTTGCTGCAGCGACTCTACCGCCCCGTCACCGCGCCGATCCGGCGCTGGGTACTGGACGCCTTCCCGCGCGGCCAGAGTGGCATCGACTACGACCATCCGCAGGGCGACCCGGGCTGGTTCGGCCCGGACAGCGTCACCTGGCGGCTGCACGCCGAATTTCCCTCGATGCTCGCCGGTGGCCTGTGCGCGCTGATGCTGCAGACACTGCACCCACGCGCGCTGGCCGGGGTCTACGACCACTCCAATTTCCGCCAGGACCTGGTGGGACGCCTGCGCCGCACCACCGCCTTCGTTGCCGGCACCAGCTACGCGCCCACTGGCGAAGTGGAGGCGCTGGTGGCCAAGGTGCGCCGTATTCATGCACGGATCCGCGGCCAGACCGCGCAGGGCGAGCCCTACGCCGCCGACGATCCGCAGTTGCTGACCTGGGTGCACGTGACCGAAGCCTTCGGGTTCCTGCAGGGTTTCCGCCGCTATGGGCGCGAGGTGCCGGGGAACATCGCCGACCGCTACTACGATGAGTACCGCCGTGTGGCCGAGGCGCTGGGTGCAGTGGATGTGCCGTGCAGCGAAGCCGAGGTGGCGGCGTACTTCTGCGCGCGGCAACCGGAGCTGCGTGTGGACGAGCGCTCGCGTGAAGTGCTGGAGGTGCTGTCCGGCGTGCGCCTGCCGGTACCGGTGCCGGGGCTGTCGCGCGAGGTGTTCCTGGGTGCAGGCGTGGCGCTGCTGCCGGACTGGGCCGAGGGCATGCTCGAGCGCAGTGGACGCCAGCGTGCGCAGGCGGCAGCTTCAGCGAAGTTGATGCAGGGCATGGCGCCGCTGTTCCGCCGCGCGCTGCCCGATGGCCTGGCCAGCCGCGCCTGCGCGCGCATGGGCGTGCCGGTGGAGATCCTGCGCGAGTGGCCTGCGGTTGCCTGGTAGGTGCCAACCTTGGTTGGCATGCCTTTCACGCGGTGCCGCGGGAGCGCCAACCAAGGTTGGCATCTACCCGAGCGGATTCCGCATTAGATCCACGCCATGCGTGGATGGGCCTTACCCCGCCGACTTCAACCCACGCAACAACACGTCCAGCGCCGCCGTCGCCTGACGCAGTCGCGCATCACCATCCTCTCCTTCGGCGATCCAGAACGCGGCCTCGGCCAGGCTGCCGTAGATCAGCGACGCCAGCGCCTGCGCGTCCACCGGTGCTACCACGCTCTGCGTGATCAGCTGTTCGATCAACCGCTGCATCGAGTGCACGCAGTGGCGCTGCGATTCCGGTGAGGCGCCACCGAGCACCGCACGTGCATCGCGCAGCACGATGCGCTGGATCTCCGGCTCCAGCGCCATCTCCAGATAGGCGCGGCATCGCTGCACGAAGCCCTCCCAGGCATCGTCGGCGCTGTCACTGATCGCCTGCAGGCGCTGGTCGGTCTCGGCATCCAGCTGGGCGACCACCGCCGCCAGCAGGCCCTTCTTGTCGCCGAAGTGGTGATACAGCGCACCGCGGGTGAGCCCGGCCTGGGCAGTCAGGTCATCCATCGAGGTGGCGGCATAGCCATGCGCGCTGAAGACGCGACGGGCGGTGGCCAGCAGGGTGGCGCGGGTTTCTTCCATCTCGGCGCGGGTGCGACGGACCATGCGGAACTCCTTAGATACACAATGCATGATTGTTTACATACGAAGCGTATGAATGTAGCCTCTTATTCATACGCTCTGTATGTATTGTCGTGGCGCCGGGTGCGCCAGGCAAGCCGCTGCCCTGGAGATCCTGATGGCCACCCCCTACCGCGACCTGTTCGCTGCCCCTGGCACCGCCGCCCTCGCCCTGGCCGGCCTGCTGGCCCGCCTGCCGCTGCCGATGACCGGCATCGGCATCATCACCCTGCTGTCGCAGCTGCGCGGCAGCTATGCACTGGCTGGTGCGGTGTCGGCCACCTTCGTGCTGACCTACGCGCTGCTGTCACCGCAGGTGTCGCGCTGGGTTGACCGGCGCGGGCAGGGCAGGGTGCTGCCATGGGCTACTGCGGCCAGTGCGGCGGGGCTGCTGTTGCTGGTCGCGTGCACGCTGTTGGCTGCGCCGGACTGGACGCTGTTCATTGCGGCGATGCTGGCCGGTTGCATGCCCAGCGTGTCGGCGATGGTGCGCGCGCGCTGGACCGCGATCCATCGCGGACGCGCGCAGCTGCAGACCGCGTATTCGCTGGAGACTGTGTTCGACGAGGTGACCTTCATCGCCGGGCCACCGTTGTCGGTGGGATTGTCGGTTGCGGTGTGGCCGCAGGCGGGCGTGCTGGCGGCAGCGTTGCTGCTGGTGATTGGAGTGGCCGCACTGGTAATGCAGCGTGGCACCGAGCCGCCGCTGCAGCATCGCGAAGGTGCCGCACCCTCGCGTTCGTTGCTGCGGCAGCCGGAGATCCGCTTGCTGGCGTTGCTGATGCTGGCGATGGGCGTGATTGTGGGCACCGTCGACATCACCAGCGTGGCGTTCGCCGAAGAGCGGGGCCAGCCGCTTGCCGCCAGTGCAGTGCTGTCGGCCTATGCGCTGGGCAGCTGCACAGCGGGCCTGCTGTTCGGTGCACTGAAGCTGCAGGCGCCGTTGCCGCGCCTGTTGCTGGCCGGCGCAGCGGCCACCGCACTGACCACGTTGCCGTTGCTGTGGGTGGGCAACCTGCCTGCACTGGCCTTTGCCGTGCTGCTGGCCGGGGTGTTCTTCGCGCCGACGATGATCGTGGCGATGTCGCTGGTCGAACAGCACGTGCCCGAATCGCGCCTGACCGAGGGCATGACCTGGTTGCTGGCCGGTTTGAACATCGGCGTGGCACTGGGCGCGGCGCTGTCCGGCCAGAGCGTCGATGCGGGGGGCGTGCGCAGCGGCTTTGTCGTTGCGCTGTTGGCAGGCGGTGGCGTGCTGCTGTTCGCCCTGCTCGCGCAACGTGCACTGCGCCCGTCTGCTGCATCCACATCCCCTGAAGGAATCATCCCGTGAGCGGTTCATCGCCTGCGCACGCCGCGCCTGTGCCCCGCCATCCGTGGTGGGCAGTTTCCGCCGTCGGCCTCGCCACCTTCTCGGTGGTCACCACCGAAATGCTGCCGGTGGGCCTGCTGACCCCTATCGCCGAAGATCTCGGTGCGTCCACTGGTACCGCCGGTCTGATGATCTCGCTGCCGGCCCTGCTGGCGGCCCTGTTCGCACCGCTGGTGGTGATCGCAGCCGGTGGCATCGATCGTCGCCGCATCCTGTGCGCGCTGCTGGGGCTGCTGCTGGTCGCCAACCTTGCATCGGCGCTGGCACCGGGCATCGGCTGGCTGTTGGCCGCGCGCGTGCTGGTGGGGTTCTGCATGGGCGGCATCTGGGCCATCGCCGGTGGGCTGGCAGCGCGCCTGGTGCCTGCGCAGCGCATGGGCCTGGCCACCTCGATCATCTTTGGTGGCGTGGCCGCGGCATCGGTGCTGGGCGTGCCGCTGGGCGCGCTGATCGGGGATGCATTGGGCTGGCGCAGCGCGTTCGTGGCGCTGGCGTTGTTCAGTGCGGCGGTGATGCTGCTGCATCTGCGGGTCGTTCCTGCGTTGCCTGTCAGTACATCGGTGCGGCTGCGGCAGTTCGTGCAGCAGCTTGGCCAGCGCGACCTGCGGCGTGGCCTGTGGCTGACCGTGCTGCTGGTGTCCGGGCACTTCATCGCCTTCACCTATGTGCGGCCGCTGCTGACGTGCCTCTCCAGCATGGATGCGTCGTGGATCGGTGCACTGCTGTTTGCCTACGGCCTGGCTGGCATCGCCGGCAACTTCATCGCCGGGCCGCTGGCAGCACGCCATCCACGTGGCACGGTGCTGGCGATCGCATCGGGCCTGATGCTGACGCCGCTGTTGTTCCTGTGGGTGGGAAACACACCGTCCGCTGGCATCGCGGTGCTGCTGCTGTGGGGCCTGGCCTATGGCGGTGTATCGGTGGGCCTGATGAGCTGGATGATGAAAGCGGTGCCGCAGGCCGTGGAGATCGCCACCGCGCTGTATGTGGGTGTATTCAACATCGGCATCGCGCTCGGGGCGTGGGGCGGTGGACTGCTGCTGGATGGCATCGGGCTGCACGCCACGCTGTGGGCTGCGGCGGTGTTGGCGGGGAGTGCTTTGCTGATGGTTGCCACCACCGGCAGGTAGATCCGCGCCATGCCAACCAAGGTTGGCACCCACCGGAGCGGGGCATGTGCCAACCAAGGTTGGCAGCTACCCGCAAGTGAAACGGGCGCCTTGCGGCGCCCGTTCCGGTTACATCACCACACCTTGACCCGCTTGTCCGGGGCCAGGTACAGCTTCTGGCCTTCCTTCACGTCGAACGCCGGGTACCACGCGTCGATGTTGCGCACGGTGAGTGCGCGGAACTGGCCCGGTGCATGCACATCGGTCAGCAGCGAGTTGCGCAGCGCCTGCTCGCGGCTCTTGCTGCGCCAGGCCTGGGCAAAGCCGAGGAAGAAGCGCTGGTCCGGGGTGAAGCCTTCCAGGGTCTGGCCCGGCTTGCCCTGCAGCGACAGCTGGTAGGCGTCGTAGGCGGTACCCAGGCCGGCCACGTCGGCGATGTTCTCGCCCAGGGTCAGCTTGCCATTCACATGCACGCCCGGGAACGGCTCGTAGCTGCTGAACTGCGCGGCCAGCGCATCGCCGGCGGCGTTGAACTGCTTCAGGTCCTCGGCGGTCCACCAGTTGTGCAGCTTGCCGGTTTCATCGAACAGTGCGCCCGCGTTGTCGAAACCGTGGCTGATCTCGTGGCCGATCACGGCGCCGATCGCACCATAGTTCACGGCGTCGTCGGCGGCGCCGTCGAAGAACGGCGGCTGCAGGATCGCGGCCGGGAACACCAGGCGGTTTTCCAGCGGCACATTCATCGCGTTGATGGTCTGCGGCAGCATCGCCCACTCGCCGTGGTCGACCGGCTTGCCCAGCTTGGCGATGTTGCGCTGGTACTCTAACAGCTCGGCGCGCTGTGCATTGCCCAGCGGGTCATCACGGCGGATCTCAAGGCCGGTGTAGTCGCGCCACTTTTCCGGATAGCCCATGCCCACGGTCAGGCCGGCCACCTTCGCCTTGGCGCTCGCCTTGGTCTGCGGCGACATCCACGCCAGCGCGTCGATGCGCTTGGCGAAGGCGGCAATGATGTTCTTGGCCATCTCGTCCGCGCGTTCCTTGGTCTTCGCGTCGAAGTGCTTTTCGACGTAACGCTTGCCGATCGCTTCGCCCACTGCGTGGTTGGCGTCGTCCACCGCGCGCTTCCAGCGATCGCTCTGCTGCGGCGTGCCGCTCAGCGCGGTGCCGTGGAAGGCGAAGCGGGCATCGGCGAATTTCTTCGGCAGGTAGGCGGCGGCACGGTCCAGCGCGTGGAAGGCCAGGTAGTCCTTCCACACCTCCAGTGGCTCGGTGGCGACCAGCCTGGACAGGCCGGCCACGGCCTTGGGCTGCCAGACGATGAAGTCCTGCTGCTTGCCCAGCGCGGCCGCGTCGAGGAAGGCGTTCCAGTCCATGCCGGGCGCCTTGGCATTGAAGTCGGCCTGGGTCCAGGGATTGGCACCCTTGGTCACATCATTGGTTTCTTCCTGGGTGGCATGTGCCTGCGCGATCTTCGTCTCCAGCGCGAGAATGCGTTGTGCCTTGCCGGCCGGATCGGCGACGCCGGCCAGCTGCAGCATCTGTGCGATGTAGGCCTGGTACTGCTTGCGCAGTTCGGCCATGCGGCCGCCGCCCAGGTAGAAATCGCGGTCGGGCATGCCCAGGCCGCCCTGCACCAGGTACGGCGCATTGCGGTCGGGCTGCAGCAGGTCCACCGACACCCACAGGCCGAACAGGCGGTCGGTGTAGAAGTTGGTCGCATTGAGCAGGTCGACGTCGGCGCGCACATCGCCGCCCAGGGCGCGTGCCAGGCCGGCCTTGTCGGTGATGGCATCGATCGCCTTCAGCTGCGGCTCCACGGGTGCAACGCCGCGTTGCTCGATGCCGGCCTCGTCCATGTAAGCGGCGTAGTAATCGCCGATCAGCTTGTCGTCACCGCTGGCCTGGGTGTTGCCGGCGGCCCCTTCGAGAATGGCGCGGGTGTCGGCCAGGGTCTTCTCGGCAATGACGTTGAAGCTGCCGAAGCGCGACCGGTCGGCCGGAATCTCGGTGTTCTTGACCCAGGTGCCGTTGGCGAAGCCAAAGAAGTCATCGCCGGCGGCAATGCTGCGGTCCATGCCGCTGGCATCGAAGCCGAAGCTGCCCAGCATCGGCTTGGCCGCAGCGGGGGTGGCATCGGCCGGCGCGGTGGCCGTGGCGGCCGGCTCGGCCGGGCGATCACAGGCGGCCAAGGACAGGCTGGCAACGATGGCCAGCGCCAGGGTGGGACGGCGCAGCTTGGACATGGACTTCTCTTGCGGCGGAAAACGCCAAGTCTAATCTGCGCCGGCCCGCCTGGCGGCCCTGTGCTGCGTCCTGTGCTGTGCAGGATCTGGCTGAACACGTGGAACCGACCTTCACGCCGTGAGCGACGTGGTGCATGCTGGACCCTGGAACCCTGCGCGGACACGGGGAGGTGGCCATGCGGGGGCGGGTCAGGCGTCAAGAATGGCGTCCACCGGCCGTTGAGGTCGGGGACGTGGAGGATTCGTTCGCGCATGAAGCCAGCCGACTGCACAAGGAACACCCGCCGATGCCCGCGCTGAAACGCGCGTTGGCCCGGCCGCTGCGCGCCATTACCTGGGGCGGAGTGCTGCTGGGCGTGCTGCTGGTCACCGGGCTGACCCTCATGCTGGTCAATGACTACCACCGCCGTCTGGAAGCGGCGCAGCGCCAGAGCCGCGCGCTGGCGGTGGGCAGCGAGCGCCTGCTGGCGCTGGAACTGCGCAACCTGGAGCGGGCCATGTCCGGCATCGCCGCCGACGCCGCCGAGCTGTTCCGCAGCGTGCCGGCGCAGGCGCCGGCCCTGCTGGATGCATCCATCGGCGGGGTGCTGGGCCGGCATGCCGAACTGCACAGCATCGCCGTGCTCGACCGCCATGGCCGACCGCTGACGGCCGGCGAGGGCGACCTGCAGCTGCCGCTGTGGACCGACCCGCAGCGTCGTGGCCAGGGCAGCGCGCTGTACATCGGCCCGCCGCAGCGGGCCAGCGATGGCGGTTGGGTGGTCCCGCTGGCGCTGCCGATGGCCGGCGAACGCTGGCTGCTGGCACGGCTGCGCTGCGGCGAACTGCAGCGCATCGTCGGTGGCCTCGACGTCGGCCCCAAGGGACTGGTCTCGATCAGCGATGCCGAAGGCTACATGCTGGCCCGCGTGCCTGATCCGCATGGCACGGTGGGCCACCGCTATGACCTGCCACGCCGTGACCTGCTCGGCAGGCAGGCAGTGGTCGAGCTGGGCAGCATGCCGGGCGTGGTGGATGGCGTACCGCGCATCCTCACCATCAGCACGCTCGAACGCAGTCCGCTGGCGGTGCAGGTGGGCCTGGCCGACGAAGACGTGCTGGCACCGTGGTGGCCCTACCTGCAGGCATCGGTGGCGATCGTACTGGCCTACATCGTGGTGCTGCTGGTGCTGCTGTATGCGGTGCGCCGAACCACCCGCAGCCAGCAGTCGATGGCCGAAGAGCTGAAGGCCGGCCACGCCGAGCTGCGCCTTGCGCACCAGGTCGGGCGTGTCTGCACCTGGTACGTGGACGAGGATGCCGCGCTGCTGCGCTGGTCACCCCTGGCGTGCGAGATCTTCGGCGTGCAGACCGATGCCCTGCCGGTGGCCGACTTCTTCGCACGCGTGCATCGCGACGACGCCGCACGCCTGCAGCAGGCCTTCGACCAGGCCTTCGCCGGCGGCGCGGTGCTCGACCAGGTATTCCGCCTGGTGCTGCCCGGAGGCGAGGTGCGCTGGGTCGGGGCACGTGGGCAGCGGGTGGAAGTGGCCGACAGCGAGCGGCGCATGATCGGTGCGCTGACCGACCTGAGCGAACGCTATCAGGCGCGCGAGCAGATGAGCGAAGTGGAACGCCGCTTCCGCCTGCTGTTCGACCGCAATCCGGCGCCGTTCTGGGTATTCGACCCGGACACGCTGCGCTTCATCGAGGTCAACGATGCCGCCGTGCGCCAGTACGGCTACAGCCGCGACGAGTTCCTGGCGATGAGCATCCTCGACATCCGCCCGCGCGAGGGCTGGGACGAGGTGCGTGGTGCCATCCAGCGCGCACAGGTGGGCGATCCTCCGGACGCGACCGTGCGCCTGCACCGGCGCAAGGACGGCAGCGTGTTCGAGGTGCGCGCACACCTGTCCAAACTCGATTTCGACGGACAGCCCGCGTGCCTGGTGCTGGCCGAGGATGTGAGCGAACGGTTGGCCTACGAGCGCGACCTGGCTTACCAGGCACGGCACAACCCGGCCACCGGCCTGCTCAATGTACGCGCGTTGACCGAACAGCTGGATGGGCAGGGCGAGGGCTATACCATCGCCTTCGTACAGCTGCGCGGCCTGCAGCTGGTGGCCGATACGCTGGGCCGCGAGATCGGCGATGCGGTACTGCAGTCGATGGCGACCCGGCTCGGGGGCCTGGGCGCGCGCTATGGCACGCTGGCGTTCCAGCCGGCCGAAGATTTCGTCTTGGCCATTGGTGCCGGGCACGATCCCCAGCGCGTGCTGGACGACCTGCTGCAGATCGTCTCGGCGCCGATGCGCGGCAAGGACTCGCTGCACCAGTTCGAGCCGCGCATCGGCGTGGCCGTGCACATTGCCGGTGACGGGCACACGGCCGAGCAGGTGATCGGTATGGCCGCGCAGGCCGCGCATGCGGCGCGCGCCGAGGGCAACGTGGTGGTCTGGTTCGATGCGGCGGTGACCACGCGGCTGGCCGATCGGTTGCGCCTGGCCGGGCGCATCCATGCCGCTATCGACAACGAGTTCCAGCTGTACTTCCAGCCGATCCGGCATGCCGGTGATGGCAGCCCGGCCGCGCTGGAGGCCCTGCTGCGCTGGCCGCAGGCCGATGGCAGCTTCATCCCGCCCAACGAGTTCATCCAGCTGTGCGAGGACACCGGGTTGATCCTGGCGCTGGGCCGCTGGGTGATCCGCGCCGCGGCGAAGGCGCAGCGCCGTCTGGTCGACGCCGGGTGGGGCGAGCTGCCGATCGCGGTCAACGTGTCTGCGGTGCAGTTCTTCAACAGCGACCTGGTGGCCGAGTTCACCCGCGCCCAGCAGGAATTCGGCCTGGCCCGCGGTGCGCTGCACGTGGAGCTGACCGAGAGCAGCCTGATGCGCAAGCCGGCGCAGGCGATGCAGACCATGCAGCGCCTGCATGAGCAGGGCATCAGCGTGTCGCTGGATGATTTCGGCACCGGCTATTCCAGCATGTCCTACCTGCAGCACCTGCCGCTGGACATCCTGAAGATCGACCGCAGCTTCGTGGCGGACGTGGAAACCAATCCACGCAACGCCTCGATCTGTCGCGCGCTGCTGTCGCTGGGCCACAGCATGGGCCTGACCATCATTGCCGAAGGCGTGGAGACGCCGGGACAGCTGGACTGGCTGGCGGCACATGGCTGCGATCAGGTGCAGGGCTACCTGCTGGGGCGGCCGGCACCGCTGGAGCGGATCATCGATGCGCTGGATGAAGTCCCCGCCTGATCGGGTTTCGTATTTGCCGGCCAGCGGCCGGCCCTACCAGACCGAAACATGACGGGAGTGCCGGCCGCTGGCCGGCAAACGCCAGGCTCGGCTACACCCCGGTTTCCACCAAGTGGTCGATGAAGCTGCGCACCTTCGGTGCCAGGTGGCTGCGGCTGGTGTAGACCGCGAAGATGCCGATCGGCGCGGCCTCCCATTCGGGCAGCACGCGCACCAGCCGGCCATCGGCCAACGCGTCTTCCAGCAGGAAATCCGGCTGCAGGATCACGCCCATGCCGGCAATCGCCGCTTCGCGCAGCACGTCGCCGTTGTTGGCGTGCAGCAGGCTGTTCACCGCGACCTTTACTTCGCCTGCGGGCCCCTGCAACGGCCAGTGGTCGCCAGCGGCCCAGTAGCTGTAGCCCAGGCACGCGTGCGCCTGCAGGTCCTGCGGGGTCTGGGGGGCGCCGCGTGCGGCCAGGTAGGCCGGCGCGGCGCACAGGCTCACCCGCGATTCGCCCAGGCGGCGGGCGATCAGGGTGGGGCCCGGCTCGCGGGTGATGCGGATGGCCACGTCGTAGCCTTCCTCGACCATGTCCACCAGGCGGTCGGACAGGGCCAGGTCCAGTTCCACCTGCGGGAAGCGTTCGCGGTAGCTGGCCAGCAACGGACCGAGGCGGGCAATGCCCCAGCTGACCGGCGCGTTGATGCGCAGCGTGCCGGAGGGCTCCAGCGCCTGCGCGCCGATGCTGGCCTCCAGCGCGTCGAACTCGGCCAGCAGGCGCACGCATTGGGCGTAGTAGGCGGCGCCGGTGCTGGTGGGGCTGACCCGCCGCGTGGTGCGATGGAGCAGGCGGGTGGACAAGCGCTTTTCCAGCGCGGCGACCTGGCGGGTAACGCCGGCGGTGGACATGTCCAGGGCCTGGGCGGCGGCGCTGAAGCCGTTGCGCTCGACCACCGCCACGAACACGCGCATCGCCTCGAGGGTGTCCATTGTTGCGCCTTCTGAAATAAATACGGTCAATCGATCGTATTTATCGGCCCGTGAAGGCGCAATAACCTGAGCCCACTCCCTTCAAGGTGCTTTCCGATGCACGCCACGACCGCTCCTGTTTCGCCGCTGGCCCCGTATGGCGCCGCCCTGCTGCGCCTGGCCCTGGGCGTGCTGTTCCTGGTCCATGCGCTGACCAAGCTGCTGGTATTCACCCCGGCCGGCACGGCAGCGTTCTTCGAGTCGCTGGGCCTGCCCGGCGTGCTCGGCTACCTCACCATCGGCGTCGAGCTGGTGATCACTGTCGCGCTGCTGCTGGGCATCTATGCGCGCTGGGTGGGCCTGGTCGGCGTGCCGCTGCTGCTGGGCACCATCGTCACCGTGCACGGCGCCAACGGCTTCGGTTTCGTCAATGCCGGCGGCGGCTGGGAATACCCGGCGTTCTGGGCGCTGGCGCTGGTGGTGCTGTTCCTGGTCGGCGATGGCAAGTGGACCCTGCGTTCGCGCTGATCGCCGCCTGATCCTGCAACTGGAGAATTCCATGTCCCGCCTGCCTTCGCTGTACATCTCCCATGGTTCGCCGATGACTGCCCTGCATCCGGGCCAGGTTGGTGTGCGCCTGGCCGAGCTGGCGCGCGACCTGCCCACGCCGCGCGCCATCGTGATGGCCTCGGCGCACTGGCTGGGCCGGCAGCCGCTGGTCGGGGCGCATCCGCAGCCGCCAACCATCCACGATTTCGGCGGCTTCCCGCGCGCGCTGTTCGAACTGCAGTACCCGGCGCCGGGTGACCCGGCACTGGCCGAAGAAGTGGCCGGCCGCATCGCCGCCGCAGGACTGCCAGTGGCCATCGACCCGCAGCGTGGCCTCGACCACGGCGCGTGGGTACCGCTGCGGCTGTTGCGCCCGCAGGCCGACATCCCGGTGGTGCCGGTGTCGATCCAGCCGCTGCTCGGCCCCGAGCATCAGTTCGCGCTGGGCCGCGCGCTGGCACCACTGCGCGAACAAGGCGTGCTGCTGGTCGGCTCGGGCAGCATCACCCACAACCTGCACGACTGGGGCGACTACCAGGACGGCAAGGAAGCGCCATACGTGCGGCCCTTCATCGAGTGGGTGGAGCAGCGGCTGGCCGCTGATGACCGCCAGGCCCTGCTGGATTACCGCCGGCAGGCGCCATTCGCCGAACGTGCGCACCCGACCGACGAGCACCTGCTGCCGCTGTTCTTTGCGATGGGCGCGGCCGGCGAGGGTGGTTTCGGCGCACGCCGCATCGACGCCGGCATCGACGCCGGTTTCCTGGCCATGGACCTGTACCGCTTCGATGGGGCGGCATGAGCCGGGGCTGACGCGCGGCGGCTCCCGTCGTCGCGGTCATGGCCGCATGTGGTAGTTTTTTCCGGGTTTCCGGCGCTGGCCTTCGAGCCTCCCCGCGCGCCGCTTCCTGGAAGAAGCATGCATACCATTGAAGTCGTCCTGGCGATGCTGGTGGCCGTTGTCGCCAGCGGCTACCTGGTTCGCGTCCTGCCGTTCTCGTTGCCGCTGCCGCTGGTGCAGATCGGCCTGGGCGCGGTCATTGCCGGGGTATTCAACCGCGGCCACGCACTGGAGCCGGAAGTGTTCTTCCTGCTGTTCCTGCCGCCGCTGCTGTTCCTGGATGGCTGGCGCATTCCCAAGCAGGGCCTGTTCCGCGACAAGGGCGCGATCCTCGAACTGGCGTTCGGCCTGGTGGTGTTCACCGTCATCGGCGCAGGCTTCCTGATCCACTGGCTGATTCCGGTGATGCCGCTGGCGGTGTGCTTCGCGCTGGCGGCGATCGTGTCGCCGACCGATCCTGTGGCAGTGGGTGCGATCGCCTCCAAGGCGCCGATTCCCAAGCGCCTGATGCACATCCTGGAAGGCGAGTCGCTGCTCAACGATGCATCGGGCCTGGTCTGCTTCCGCTTCGCGGTGGCTGCGGTGATGACCGGCACGTTCTCGCTGGCCACGGCCTCGCTGACGTTCGTGTGGGTGGCCGTGGCCGGCCTTGCGGTGGGCGTGGCGGTCACCCTTGGTGTGTCGACCTTCCAGCGCTGGCTGTGGCGCCGCTTCGGCGAGGAGCCGGGCGCGGCGATGCTGGTCAACCTGCTCATTCCGTTCGCGGCCTACCTGCTGGCCGAAGAGATCCACGCCTCCGGCATCCTCGCCGCGGTCGCCGCCGGTATCGCGATGAGCTACGTCGAGCTGACCGGCCGCGTCTCCGGCAGCATGCGCGTGCAGCGTGCCGGGGTCTGGAACATGCTGCAGTTCAGCTTCAACGGCATCATGTTCGTGCTGCTGGGCGAGCAGCTGCCCGGTATTGTCGAACGTGCCACCACCACCATGAACGAGACCGGCCACCAGAGCGCGTGGTGGCTGCTGGTGTACGTAGTGGTGATCAACCTGGCGCTGGTCGTGCTGCGCCTGCTGTGGGTGTGGCTGTCGCTGCGCTGGAACCTGCTGCGCGCGCGTCGCCGCGGACTGGAGCGGGGCGAAGCGCCGAACTGGCGCATCGTGGTGGCGACCTCGGTGGCCGGCGTGCGTGGTGCGATCACCCTGGCCGGCGTGTTGACCCTGCCGCTGTTCCTGCCTGATGGCAGTGCGTTCCCGGCACGTGACCTGGTGATCTTCCTGGCCGCCTCGGTGATCCTGTTCTCGCTGCTCGGCGCCAGCATCGCGCTGCCGCAGCTGCTGAAGGGCCTGCAGCTGCCGGCCGATTCGGGTGAACGCAAGGAAGAGGACCTGGCGCGCCGCCTGTCGTCGAAGGCGGCGCTGGCCGGGGTCGAGCGCATGCGCCAGCAGCTGGTGATGAACCAGAACACCGAGAACGTGCAGCTGTACAACGATGCCGCCTCGCGGGTGAGCCTGCTGTACCAGCGGCACCTGGAGAAGGACAACGACGGGCCCGACGTAGACCCGGAGAAGGTGCGGCGCATGGAGCTGGGCTACCGCCAGCTGCGCAGCGCCGGCCTCAACGCCGAGCGCGAGGAACTGTTCCGGCTGACCCGGCGCGGGGTGATCTCCGATGAGATCTCGCGGCGCCTGATCCGCAACCTGGACCTGCTGGAATCGCGCAAGCGCGAATGATGCCTGGGACCGGGCGTTGCTGACGCTGACGCGGATTCCGCCCTGGCATGTAGAGCCGAGCCCATGCTCGGCTACGCTTGCTTCAGGCGTCATGAACCCGGAACGAAAAGCAGCCGAGCACAGGCTCGGCTCTACATGCCGGTGCCGGTTATTCCGGTTTCTGGTCCAGGAAATACACCTCGACCTTGCCCTTGACCTTGATCGTCATCGGGTTGCCGCGGCGGTCACGGGCCTTGCCGGCCTGCACGCGGATCCAGCCTTCGCTGACCGAGTATTCCTCGACGTTGTCGCGCTCGATGTCGTTGAAACGCACGCCAACGCCGCGCTCCAGCGCCTGCGCATCATGGAAGGGGCTGGCCGGGTTGATCGCCAGGTGGTCGGGAGGGGTATCGCTCATCGCTTCATTCACAGTGACGGCCACCAAGGCCGGCTTCAGCGGCACAGGATAAACCGTAGAATGCTGACCTGCCCCAGAGGACGTTCCGCCATGCCCGACAACAGCGACTATTTCGACTTCGAGGAAGACATCCACGACTTCGACGAGGAGGGTTTCGAGGCGCGGGTCTGGAACCTGCTGGTGCTGATCAACCCGGGTGACGAAGAGTTGGCCCTGCAGCAGTTCAACCGCTGGCGCGAGCACCTGGCCGAGAACGGTCAGCCGCTGGAAGCGGACAGCGACTGGCTGCCGGCGCTGTTCACCGCCATCGCCTGGCAGTCCGGTTTCGATGTGGAGCGTGAGGACCTGGAGTCGCTGCAGTCGGCGGTGAACGAGCTTTCGGCGCGCTTCAACCTGCAGCTGGACTGGGGTGGCGACCTGGACGACGAGGACTTTGCCGAAGGCCTGGACGGCGTGCAGCTGATGGCCACCGCCTTCGACCGCCTGCGCGAGCACAACTACACGCTGTGGAGCGTGGATGCCGGCAGTGATGGCTTTACCGGGGTGATGGCGCTGACCCGCGACGATGACGCGATGCTTGCGCTGTGCTCGCTGCTGAACGTGGAAATCCGGCTGGGCAGCGACCCGTTCTGATCGGGCCTGTAGAGCCGAGCCCACGCTCGGCTGCATTTCGCGTAGAGCAGCCGAGCATCGGCTCGGCACTACAGGAGGCACACGGCAGCCGAGCCTACGGCCGGTACTGCGCCCGGGCGTTGGCAATCACCGCCTTGACCAGCTCGCGGTCGGTGTGCCGTGAGATCGCCCGGGCGCCGAGCGCGATGGCCTGTGCGCGCAGCCCGGCAGTGACATCGTAGTGGGCGCCGCTGGCCTTGTTCTGGAAGGCGCGCGGTGGAATGCCGAGCTGCGCGGCCATTGCGTGCAGCTCGGCCAGGGTGTCGGCCATCAGGTGCGCCCAGCGCTGTCCGCGCCAGGGATGCACTGCGTCATCGACGTAGACCGTCACCGCCGCGGCCGGTTCAGGCCTGCGGCTTGCTGTCGCTGTCAGCGGCCGGGGCGGCCTCGGCAGCGGCTTCTTCGGCCGCGTCGCCCTCGACGGCTTCGCCTTCTTCGCCTTCAGCAGCGTCGACGCCTTCGAACTCGGACACCAGCTTGTCCAGGTATTCGTCGGCGGTCTGCTCGGATTCGGCCGCCAGGGTGTCCAGCAGCTTCTGCAGCAGTTCGGAGTACTCCAGGTTGACCTTGCGGCCTTCCTTCTCCTGCACGTTGGCCAGGTGCTTGAGCATGGCCAGCATCGGCACCGGGTTCTCGGCGTTGCCCATGGTCTGGCCGCCGATGGCCAGCAGCCACTCACGGCCCTGCAGGCCGATGGCCGCCACCACCTGGCCGTCTTCGTTGGTCAGCACGGCATGGTTCTGCACCTGCTGCTGCGCGTTCAGGCGGAGGAACGGGCGCTTGCCCTGCTGCTTCTTGCGCTTGTCGCGCTTGGCCTTGGAGTTCTGGGACATGGGGGTGAGATCACCTGGAAACGGAAAGACCGCCATTGTAGCGGGTGCGGCGTGGTGCGCTCGCCCGGCATGGCCCTGTGGATTTGGACCAAGGCGCGCACCCACAGCTTATTCCGCTTGCCCCTGCGCGGCCTGCACGTCCGGGTCGGCGGTGGGCGCCGACAGCCCCACCTGGGGGCCGGCACCCGCCAGCGCTGCCTCCTCGGCGGCCTTGGTCATCACCACGATGCTGATGCGGCGGTTGATCGGGTTCTGCGGGTCGGCCTTGTCGAACAGCACCGATGAAGACAGGCCGACCACGCGGGTGATCTTGCTGTCCTCCAGGCCGCCGTCCACCAGTGCACGGCGTGCAGCGTTGGCGCGGTCGGCGCTCAGTTCCCAGTTGCCGTAGCCGCGTGCGGCCGAATAGGCGGTGATGTCGGTGTGGCCGGTCAGGCTGATCCGGTTCGGTACGTGGTTCAGGTAGTTGGCCAGCTCGTGCAGGATCTGTTGCGTGTACGGCTTCAGCGTAGCGCTGCCGAGGTCGAACATCGGCCGGTTCTGCTTGTCCACGATCTGGATGCGCAGGCCTTCCGGAGTCAGGTCCAGCAGCAGCTGGTCCTTGAAGGGTTCCAGTGCCTGGCTCCGGCTGATCGCTTCCTGCAGCTCCTTCATCAGTGCTTCCAGCTGCTGCTTGTCGCGCTGCTGTTGGTCCACCGGTTGCGGCACTGCTTCCTTCTGGTTCTGGAAGGGATCGTTGCTGCTGCCCCGCGAGATGTCGGTGGCGCCGCCCAGCTTGATCATCGATGTGCTGGCGCCGCCCGGGCCGGCCATGCCGGGTGCCGGCGTGGCACTCTGCCCGCTCAGCGGGCTCGGGTTGCGGAAGTACTCGGAAATGGCCGCACGGTCGTTCTTGTTGGTGGTGGCCATCAGCCACAGCACCAGGAAGAAGGCCATCATCGCGGTCACGAAGTCGGCATAGGCCACCTTCCACGACCCTCCGTGGTGAGCGGCGTGGCCGGCCTTCCTGACCCGGCGGACGATGACGGTGGGCTTGTTCTCGGCCATGGCTTACTTGACCGTCTTCAGGTGCTGCTCGAAATCGGAGAAGGCCGGGCGCACGTTCGACGGTAGCGTCTTGCGGGCGAATTCCAGCGCGATCTTCGGGTTGTAACCGCGCAGGCAGGCCAGCAGGGCAGTCTTGACCGATTCGTAGATGCGGCTGTCCTGTTCGGCGCGGGCTTCCATCGCCGCCGCCATCGGGCCGACGAAGCCGTAGCCCAGCAGGATGCCGAGGAAGGTGCCGACCAGCGCACCGGCCACGTGGCCACCGACCTCGACGATGTCTCCGCCGATCGAACCCATGGTGATGACGATGCCCAGCACCGCAGCCACGATGCCGAAACCGGGCAGTCCGTCGGCGACCTTGGTCAGCACCTGCGACGGTGCCATGGCCTCGGCGTGGTGCTTCTCCAGTTCCAGCTCCAGCAGCGGTTCCAGCTCGTGCGGCTCGATGTTGCTGCCGATCATCAGGCGCAGGCAGTCGGTGATGAAGTCGATCAGGTGGTGGTCGGCCTGCACCTTGGGGTAGTTGGCGAACAGGGCGCTCTCGGCCGGGCGTTCGACATGGTCTTCCAGTGCCATGAAGCCTTCGCGGCGCGCCTTGTTGAGCAGTTCATAGAGCAGGCTGAGGACATCGATGTAATCCTGCTGCTTGTAGCGCGGGCCCTTGAACACGCCGACCATGGCCTGCAGGGTCTGCTTGACCGTCTTGGCCGGGGTACCGACCAGGAACGCGCCGAGCGCGGCGCCGCCGATGATGACCAGCTCGTAGGGCTGCCAGAGGGCACCCAGGCGGCCGTGGGCACCGAGGTAGCCCCCGATCACGCTGATGATGACGACCAGGAATCCGACGATGATGAGCATGGGGCGACGCAGGGAGAGGGGATATCTCCTTGTCGGCCCGTCGCCCGGGTTTCTGAAGAGGGAATTCTGTGAAATCGGTCAGCGGGGTGCTTCAGCCGGCCACACCGGCTTCGGCGCCGCCACGCTGCAGCGGATCGGGCCAGGGCTCGCCATTGCCGACGAAGGAAAGTGAGACGGAGTTCAGGCAGTGGCGCTCGTAGGTGGGCGGCGGACCGTCCGGGAACACGTGGCCCAGATGGCTGCCGCAGCGCGCGCAGGTGATCTCGGTGCGGACCATGCCGTGGCTGGTATCGCGGATCTCGCGCACGTGCGCCGGGTCGAACGGGGCGAAGAAGCTGGGCCAGCCGGTGCCGGAATCGAACTTGGTGCTGGAGCGGAACAGCGGCAGCGCGCACAGCCGGCAGCAGTAGACGCCCTCGCGCTTGTTGTCGAGGAACACGCCGCAGAACGGCGCTTCGGTGCCGTGCTGCAACAGCACGCGGCGTTCCTCGCTGCTGAGGCCGGCGACCAGCGCCTCGGTCTGGGTGGCAGTGGGGGGCGTCAGATCGAAGGCGGTCATGGCGGCGCTCCGTGGGTCGATGGCCTGGGGATGCCGGAAAACCTGGGGGTGCCGGCGCGCGCTTGCAAGTGTGATGGCCGTTCATGGGTGGCACACGGGTGCGGGAGCAAGGTGGGTGTCATAGACGCCGGAGCGTGCCATGAAGCCGACCCTTCCCCTGCTGTTGATCGCCCTGTTGCCGGCACTGGCGCTGGCCCAGGTGCCCACCCCCGACCCCACGGCCACCCGCAGCGCGACCACCGTGGCGCCGCAGCCGGTGGCGCCACCGCCACAGGCGGCCCGGCCGCAGCCGCAGTTGCTGCCTACGCCGCAACCGGCGCAGCCGATCAAGTCCACCGGTCCGGCCCAGATCACGCCGCCGCCAGCACCGAGGCCGGCCGACAAGGTCTACGACCGCAACGGCCGCATCGTGCCCGGCGTGCGCCCGGCCGGCCCGAACCGCGTGTTCGACTCGCGTACAGGCCGTTATTACGACAGCGTGCCTGCCGGTGATGGCCAGCAGATCAAGCGCTGACCTATGGGCCAAGCAAGGTTGGCAGCTCCTGCGCGTCGTGCGGGCTGAACGCACGAAAACAGCCTCTTGGCGATCACTGCTTTTTCGCCTGCGATTAACCGTTCCGGGGCCACCGTGGCCCTGCGCCGGCATCCCGCCGCCGCATGTCCTTCGTCCACTGGATCGCGACCATGAAAAACCAGCAGAACCGTCATCCCGGCAAGGAACCGCAGGGCCGCAACCCGCAGCAGCAACAGCAGCAACAGCAGATGGAGCCGCAGCAGCACAAGGGCGGCAGGCAGCAGGAACAGCGCCCGCATAAGCATCCGCAGCAGCGCTGACTGTCGCCATGATCGGGGTCAGAGCCCGCTGTACGGGATCTGGCCCCACCCTGCAGCAGCCTCAGTCCGGAATCGGCAGGCTCAGTGTTTCCTTCACTTCTTCCATCACGATGTAGCTCTTCGACTCACGTACATGCGGCAGTGTCAGCAGCGTGCTGCCGAGCAGCTTGCGGTAGGAGGCCATCTCGCTGATCCGCGCCTTCAGCAGGTAATCGAAGTCGCCCGATACAAGATGGCATTCCAGTACGTTGGGCAGCTTCAGCGCGGCGCGCCGGAACTCCTCGAAGATGTCGCCGGATTTGTACGCCAGGCTGATCTCCACGAACACCAGCAGGCTCGCTTTAACTGCGGCCGGGTCGAGGTGGGCGTGGTAGCCGGTGATCACCCCTTCGCGCTCCAGCCGGCGCACGCGCTCGGTGCACGGGGTGGTCGACAGGCCCACCCGCTCGCCCAGTTCGGTGAAGGAGATGCGGCCCTCGGCCTGCAGGATGCGCAGGATCTTGCGGTCGATCTTGTCCAGTTCGCGGATCCGGGTGGCCATGACCGTCAACCTTCGGGAGTAAATTGAAGTGGAACATCCTGCCGGTTGATTTCAAAACAGGCAAATCAACTGGGAATGGCTGTCTATACTTCCCCAATTATGGTCCCTGTGCGCTCCAGTGCAGGGAATGATCGGGTTGGAGAAGTCCCATGCGAGTCCTAGTTCTCGGCAGCGGCGTGATCGGTACCACCAGTGCCTGGTATCTGCGACAGGCCGGGTTTGAAGTCACGGTCATCGACCGCCAACCCGGCCCGGCGCTGGAAACCAGCTTCGCCAATGCCGGCCAGCTGTCATTCGGCTACACCTCGCCGTGGGCGGCCCCGGGCGTGCCGAAGAAGGCTATCGGCTGGCTGTTCGAGAAGCACGCGCCGCTGGCGATCCGCCCGGGCATGGACCTGGCCCAGTACCGCTGGCTGTGGCAGATGCTGCGCAACTGCACCCACGAGCGTTATGCGATCAACAAGGCGCGCATGGTGCGCATGTCCGAGTACAGCCGCGACTGCCTGAACGAGCTGCGCGCGCAGATCGGCATCGAATTCGAAGGCCGCGACCTTGGCACCACCCAGCTGTTCCGCACCCAGCAGCAGCTGGATGCTTCGGCGCAGGACATCGAGATCCTGGCCCAGTACGGCGTGCCGTACGAGGTGCTGGACCGCGCCGGCATCATCCAGGCCGAACCGGCCCTGGCCCATGTCGATGGCCTGGTCGGCGCGCTGCGCCTGCCGCGTGACCAGACCGGCGACTGCCAGTTGTTCACCCGCCGGCTGTCGCAGTTGTGCATGGATGCCGGCGTTGAATTCCGCTTCGACCAGGACATCACCGGCCTGGAGTTCGATGGCGACCGCATCACCGGCGTGCGCATCGACGGCAAGCTGGAAACCGCCGACCGCTTCGTGGTCGCGCTTGGCAGCTACTCGCCAGCGCTGGTCGCACCGCTGGGGATGCGCCTGCCGGTGTACCCGCTGAAGGGCTATTCGCTGACCCTGCCGATCACCGACCCGGCGATGGCACCGACCTCGACCATCCTCGATGAGAGCTACAAGGTGGCGGTGACCCGCTTCGACGACCGCATCCGTGTCGGTGGCATGGCCGAAGTGGCCGGCTTCGACCTGTCGCTGTCGCAGCGCCGCCGCGAGACCCTGGAACTGGTGGTCAGGGATCTCTATCCGAAGGGCGGCGACCTGTCGCGCGCGCAGTTCTGGACCGGCCTGCGCCCGGCTACGCCGGACGGTACGCCGGTGATCGGCGCCACGCCGTTCCGCAACCTGTACCTCAACACCGGACACGGCACGCTGGGCTGGACCATGGCCTGCGGCTCGGGCCGCTACCTGGCCGACCTGATGAGCGCGCGACAGCCGCAGATCAGCACCGAAGGCCTGGATATTTTCCGCTACGGCCAGTACGGTCACGCGCCGCAACACGAGAACCGCACATGCGTCCTGCCCGCGCGCTGATCGATCTGGGCGCCCTGCGCAGCAATTACCGCCTCGCCCGTGAACTGGGCGGTGGCAAGGCGCTGGCGATCATCAAGGCCGATGCCTATGGGCATGGCGCGGTGCGCTGTGCGCAGGCGCTGGAAGGCGAGGCCGATGGCTTCGGCGTGGCCACCATCGAAGAGGCATTGGAGCTGCGCCAGGCCGGCATCCGTGCGCCGATCCTGCTGCTGGAAGGCATCTTCGAGCCGAGCGACATGACGCTGGTGGCCGAGCATGACTTCTGGTTCGCCGTCGGTTCACCGTGGCAAGTGGAGGCACTGGCGGCGTTCGACAGCCCGCGCCCGTTGACGGTGTGGCTGAAGCTGGACAGCGGCATGCACCGCCTCGGCCTGGACGTGGACAGCTTCCGCGCGGCGCACGCGCGCCTGTCGGCGCTGCCGCACGTCAAACGCGTCGTGCTGATGACCCACCTGGCGCGTGCCGACGAGCTGGACAGCGAACGCACCCACGAACAGGCGGCGACCTTCGCCCGCGCCATTGATGGACTGGCAGGCGAGACCAGCGTGTGCAACTCGCCTGCGCTGCTGGGCTGGCCGGATGTGCGCAGTGATTGGGTGCGCCCGGGCCTGATGCTGTACGGCGCCAACCCGCTGCCGGACAACACCGTGTTGACCGAGCGGCTGCGCCCGGTGATGACGATGCAGTCGAAGGTGATCGCCGAGCGCTGGATCGAAGCCGGTGAACCGGTGGGGTATGGCGCGCGTTTCGTGGCCAAGGCGCGCACCCGCGTGGGTGTGGTTGCACTCGGCTATGCCGACGGTTATCCGCAGTTCGCTCCAAACGGCACTCCGGTGCTGATCGACGGCCAGCCCGGTGCGCTGATCGGGCGCGTGTCGATGGACATGCTGACGGTGGACCTGACCGCGCATGCGCAGGCCGGCATCGGCAGCGTGGTGGAACTGTGGGGTTCTGCGCCGACCCTGTCGGAGCTGGCGCCGCGCTGTGGCGTGAGCGCCTACCAGCTGCCGTGCGCGGTCAAGCGCGTGGCGAAGGTGTACGTGTAGCGCCGAGCCCGCGCTCGGCACCGGTAGCGGCCGACCTCGATCGGCGCCGTGAATGCGTGTCGACCAAGGTCGACACCTGCCGGGGGACCTAACGCGCGGCGGTCGCCTGACTGGCCAGCTGGCGCTTCACCCAGTCATCGATCAGACGCTTCTCGTAGCGCAGTGGATCGCTGTCGCTCTTCAGTCCCACGTTGTGCAGGTAGCCGGTATCGCTGAGGCGCGCATCGCCCTCGCTGACAATACGGCCGCTGGCATCCTTCAGCGTGTACTGCAGGGTGATCCGTGGCGGGTAGATGTCGCGCATGATCCGGATGTCGCGGCCACGCGGGCCGTGCCAAGGCTCGTAGTCACCGGCACGCTTGATGTCGACGAGGGTCACATCGAGGGTCTGCCCAGGCTGCAGCGGCTTGGCTGCGGTGGTCTGCAGGTAGCGGGCCAGCTGCTGCACCCAGTCACCGCGTTCGGCCTCGAAGCGGTTGCTGCTCTGGCGTATTTCGGTGAACTTGGCCGGATCTTCCCATTTCACGCTGACCGGTCCATCGGCCTGCAACGCACGCGGCGCGTCTGCATCGGTCACGGTGCGTGGCGCAGCATTGGCGCCACCGGCCGCCAGGGCGCCTGCCAGCAGGGCAATCGCGAGTGAGCGTTTCATGACGGTCTCCTGCGTCCCCGCGCTGGGGGGGTGTTGATCACGGATCGAGTGTGAGCCTGCTGCCGGACGACCGCAATGGCCGATTGCGTCGCGGGCAAGAGCGGTTGCCGCCAATTCATCGACGTCAACCATGACTGACGGCGCTTGACGCTGTGAATACGCCCTTTGGAAGATGCTGTGCTCCCAACCTGGCCTGCAAAGACCCCCTTGTCCACACTGCCGCCCCTCGTGGAGCGCCCACCGATGCTGGTGTCGGCGCCAGAACCCGACCTGCATCGTGGCGTGCTTGAGCGCATCAACGCCGGCTTCTGCGTGATCCAGGTGCTGTTCGAGGGTGATCGTGCGGTCGACTATTGTTTCATCGAAGTCAACGACGCGTTCGAGCGCCACACTGGGCTGAAGGATGCGCGTGGCAAGTGCATGACTGCGCTGGAACCCAACCACGAGCAGGACTGGTTCCGTATCTATGGCGAAGTCGCACGCAGCGGCCGCCCCGCTCAGTTCGAGATGGAAGCCCGTGCGCTGGGCCGCTCGTTCGCGGTCGACGCGGTGCGGGTGGGGCGGCCGGGAGAAGACAAGGTCGGCATCCTGTTCTTCGACATCACCGCGCGCAAGCAGATGGAAGTGGAGCTGGGCGAAAGCGAAGCCCGTTTCAGCGCGCTGGCAGACGGCCTGCCGATGCCGGTGTGGGTGCTCGATGAGCGCGGCCATGCGCGTTTCGTCAACAGTGCCTTCAGCGAGTTCTTCGGTGGTGATGAAACGCGTGTGCCGGAAGATGTCTGGCGCGGTCTCGTGCATCCGGATGACGCGTCCGTGTTCGAATACGAACTGCAGGAAGCGCTGAAGGCGCAGCGTTCGATGCACGCGCTGGTGCGTGCCCGGCGCGCGGATGGCCAGTGGCGCTGGCTGGAGATGAACGCCCGCCCGCGTTTTTCGCGGATGGGCCGCTTCATCGGCCTGGCCGGCAGCAGTCCGGATGTCACCGAACGACGCGAAATTGAACTGGCCCGCGAGGAGCTGCTGCAGTCCGAGCGTGCCGCGCGCAGTGCCGCCGAGAACATGGCGCGGCTGAAGGACGAGTTCCTGGCCACGCTGTCGCATGAACTGCGTACGCCGCTGACCACCATCCTGGGCTGGAGCGAACTGCTGCTGCAGCGCGTAGACAACACCAGTCCGCTGTACAAGGGCCTGAACGTGATCGCCAACAGCGCCGGTGCGCAGAAGCGGCTGATCTCGGACATGCTCGACCTGAGCAGCATGCTGCTGGGCAAGGTGCAGCTGGAGGTGGAGATACTGGACCTGCGCGACCTGCTGAGCGAAGCCATCGGCGCGCAGGAGCTGGTCGCCGAAGGCAAGGCGCTGGAAGTGAGCCTGCTGCTGCCGGAACAGCCGTGCCTGGTGCTGGGCGATGCCACCCGCCTGCAGCAGGTGTTGTGGAACCTGCTGTCCAATGCGATCAAGTTCACCCCGGCCGAAGGCCGCGTCGACCTGCAGCTGCAGGCCGATGGCAATCACTGGGTGATCACCGTGCGCGACACCGGCGACGGCATCGCGCCCGAATTCCTCAACCATCTGTTCAGCCGCTTCCGGCAGGCTGATGGCACCACCACGCGCCGTCATGGCGGTCTCGGCCTGGGCCTGGCGATCGTGCAGCAGCTGGTCGAACTGCATGGCGGCACGGTCACTGCCGCCAGCGAAGGGCATGGCCACGGCGCCACCTTCACCGTGCGCCTGCCCCAGCACCTGCCGGATGCAGAGCGCCGACCGCTGCGCGAAGTGATCAGTGGGCCGATCCTGGAGCCGGTGGTCGTCGAACCCTATCCGCTGCGCGGCATGCACGTGCTGGCGGTGGAGGATCAGCCGGAAGTGCTGGAATACCTGCGCCGCATGCTGGAAGAGCAGGGCGCCACCGTATCGGCGGCCAGCTCGGCCGGCGAAGCGCTGGCACTGCTGGCCGACACCGGCCACCTGCAGTACCACGTGCTGCTGACCGACATCGGCATGCCGGGCATGGATGGCTATGGGCTGGTGCGCACCTTGCGCGAGGACATGGGCGTGGACGCGGCGACCTTGCCTGCGGTGGCGGTGACTGCACTGGCGCGTGCCGACGACCGCCGCCGCGCGCTGGCGTCGGGCTTCCAAGAGCATGTGGCCAAGCCGTACTCGGTAGCGCAGCTGGTGGCTGCCGTGCGCAAGGTGCAGGTGCCACGCGCGGACAGTGCGCTGCACTGAACATTCACGGCCGATCGGCGACCCTGCAGTCAGGAGGTCGCCGATGTCCCGTATAGCTCCACGTATCCACACCGATCCGGCGCAGATCGCGCGCCTGGAAGCCCTGCTGCCGCAGCTGGATGGCGAAACGCAGGTGGAACTGATTCTGCACGATGGCCGCCGCCTGCTCGGCACGGTGGCCGTGAGGCCAACTGTGCAGCAATACCGCAACGCCGCGGGTGATGAAGGCAGCAACGGCCAGTTGCGCCTGGATGACTACGACACGCCGGTGCAGCAGCACCATGTGTGGCTGGATGAGATCGCCAGTGTCAACCGCCTGCCACCCAAGGCGCCTTGATCCGATGTAGAGCCGAGCCCACGCTCGGCTCTGCCGCCGCCCGAGCGTGGGCTCGGGCGCTACAGATGTGTCAGTGCTCGAACAGGGTCGGCGTCGCCTCGAACCGGCGTGCGTACGCCCGCTCCTCTGCAACCCTCGCCACCTCGTCATCAGCCAGGTCCGGCGCGCCGTACACCGCATAGGCCACGCTGCCGTCGGCGCCATGGCCGACCTGGTGCAGCCGGTAGCGTGAGTGGCCGCCGCCGGTGTCCTGGGGGTAATGCACGGGCGGATGGCTGCCTTCCAGGTCCATTTCACTGTTGTCGACCACGCCACCGACGAACAAGGCTCGCATGCAGGTTCTCCTGGGTTTCCGGGGGAGCCTCTACCCTGAACGTTTCAATGTTGCTGGCAGATCAAAGCCCCGTTCGGGTTTCGCAAAGCGGCTGCCGGGGCCGGCCCGGTCAAGCCGGTACAATGGACGGCCCTCACGCTTGAAGTACCCGCGCCGATGGCCTCCAGCGACGACGCCCCCCTGCAGACCCTGTTCCTGCCGTTTTCACAAGGTGCCCTGCGCTGGCCGGAAGGTCCGGTGGCCTTCCTGCGGGCCCGCGACGGCTGGCCGCTGCGCGAAGCGGCCGGCAACCGCGAGGTGCACTGTGAACAGAGCTTCGCCCCGTTCGCGCAGCCGCTGCAGCAGGCAGCCGGCTGGACCGTCAGCGGCCAGCTGGATGATGTGGCCGGCAAGGGCCGCTACCCGTTGGTGCTGGTGCTGCCGCCGCGCCAGCGCGAAGAGGCTCGTGCGTTGTTTGCGCGCGCGCTGGCGCTGGTCGCCGACGGTGGCCGCATCGTCGCCTGCCAGTCCAACAACGAAGGCGCGCGCTCCGGCGAAGGCGACCTCAAGCAGTTGGCCGGCCTCGGCGGCAGCCTGACCAAGAACCACTGCCGCGTGTACTGGACCGCCCCGATGCAGGGCCAGCACGATGCCGACCTGGCCAAGCGCTGGTCGGCACTGGACGCGGTGCGCCCGATCGTCGGTGGCCGTTTCCTCAGCCGCCCGGGCGTGTTCGCCTGGGATCGCATCGATCCGGCGTCGGCGCTGCTGGCCGAGCACCTGCCGGCCGACCTGGCCGGGCGTGCCGCCGACCTCGGCGCCGGCTACGGCTACCTGTCGCGCGAACTCCTGGAACGCTGCCCGAAGATCACCGCGCTGGACCTGTACGAGGCCGAGCAGCGCGCACTGGCGCTGGCCGAGCTCAATCTGGCGCCGCCGCCGCGCCCGCTGCCGCTGCGCTTCCTGTGGCAGGACGTCACCGCCGGCATCGAGCCGGGCTACGACGTCATCATCAGCAACCCGCCGTTCCACACGCCGTCGCGCGCTGACCGCCCGGACATCGGCCAGCGCTTCATCGCCGTGGCTGCGCAGGCATTGCGCCCGGGCGGGCGCCTGTACGTGGTGGCCAACCGCCACCTGCCTTACGAGCACACCCTCAACGACAGCTTCGGCGCGGTGCGCGTGGTCGCCGAACGCGACGGTTTCAAGCTGGTGGAAGCAGTGAAGGGGAAGGGCAAGTGAAGCTGGTCAAGCACATCGCCAACCTGGGCTATGGCAGCCGCAAGCAGGTGCAGTGGATGTTCCGCGAAGGCCGCATCACCGACGCCGACGGCGAGGTACTGTACGCCGACGACCAGGTGCCGCACGAGGTGATCCGGGTTGATGGCGAGCCGCTGGACCCGCCGCCGGGGCTGTCGATCGCGCTGCACAAGCCGGCCGGCTACACCTGTTCGACCAAGGACACCGGGCGCCTGATCTACGACCTGTTGCCGCCGCGCTTCCGCGACCGCGATCCGGTGCTGTCCACGGTGGGCCGCCTCGACCGCGAGACCAGCGGCCTGCTGCTGCTGACCGACGATGGCAGCCTGCTGCACCGGATCATCTCGCCGAAGTCGAAGCTGCCGAAAGTCTATGAGGTCGAATTGAGCGAGGACCTGCGCGGCGACGAGGTGGCGCTGTTCGCCAGCGGCACGCTGATGCTGGAGTCCGAGAAGACGCCCCTGCTGCCGGCTGAACTGGAAGTGCTGGATGCGCGTCGCGCGCGCCTGGTGCTGCACGAAGGCCGCTACCATCAGGTACGCCGCATGTTCGCCGCCACCGGCAACCACGTGCAGGCCCTGCACCGCAGTCGTGTTGGCGGGCTGGACCTGCAGGGGCTGGACGAAGGGCAATGGCGGCAGCTCACTTCCACCGACCTGGATACGCTGTTCGCTCCATGACCACCATCGCTGCGCTGCCGTTCCTCCCCGACGCCGTCATCTTCGACATGGACGGCCTGATGATCGACAGCGAGCGGGTCTCGCTGGCCTGCTGGAGCGAGGCCGCCGACGAATTCGCACTGGGCCTGGACGAGGCAGTGTTCCTGCGCATGGTCGGCCTCGGCGACCGGGATTCGCACGCGCTGCTGCGTGCGCAGGGTATCGAGGACAGCGTGATCGAGGCGGTCGCTGCACGCTGCCACGAACTGTACGAAGGACGCACACAGACCGGCCTGCCGTTGCGTCCGGGCATCCTGGAACTGCTGGAGCTGCTGAAGGCGCACGCGGTACCGCGCGCGGTGGCCACCACCACGCGGCAGCCGCGTGCCAACCGCAAGCTGGCGGCGGCCGGACTGCTGCCGTATTTCGACGCGGTGATCACCAGTGGCGACGTGGCGCGGCCGAAACCGGCGCCGGACATCTACCTGCTGGCCGCACAGCGACTGGGCCAGGTGCCTGGGCGCTGCCTGGCGCTGGAAGACTCACCCGCTGGCACGCGCGCGGCATTGGCCGCTGGCATGACCGTGATCCAGGTACCGGACCTGGTGCATCCTGACGAAGAGCTGCGCGCGCTTGGCCATCGCATTGTCGGTTCGCTGGTGGACGCGCACGCGTTGCTGGTGCCGTTGTTGCCGAAATAAGCGGTAGGTGCCGACCGTTGGCCGGCACTGAGCCGAGCATGGCTCGGCTCTACATCTATTGGTGGGTGCCGACCGTTGGTCGGCACACCTGCCCCCATCACACCCGCCCGAACACCAGCGCGGCGTTGGTGCCACCGAAGCCGAAGCTGTTGGACATCACCGTGTCCAGCGTCTGCGCGCGGCTTTCGCGCAGGATCGGGAAGCTCTCCACCTTCGGGTCCAGTTCGCCGATGTTGGCCGAACCGGCAACGAAGCCATCGCGCATCATCAGCAGGCAGTAGATCGCCTCGTGCACGCTGGCCGCACCCAGCGAATGGCCGGACAGCGCCTTGGTCGAGGACAGCGGCGGCACCGCATCGCCGAACACTTCGCGGATGGCGTTGAGCTCGGTGACGTCGCCCAGCGGCGTGGAGGTGCCGTGGGTGTTGAGGTAATCCAGCGGGCGATCGACGCCCTGCAGTGCCATCTTCATGCAGCGCACCGCGCCTTCACCGGACGGGGCGACCATGTCGGCACCGTCGGAGGTCACGCCATAGCCGATCAGTTCGGCATGGATGCGCGCGCCGCGCGCAACGGCGTGGTCGTAGTCCTCCAGCACCAGCATGCCACCACCGCCGGCGATGACGAAGCCGTCGCGGTCCTTGTCGTACGGGCGCGAGGCGCTGGCCGGGGTCTCGTTGAAGCTGGTCGACAGCGCGCCCATCGCATCGAACATCACGCTCATCGACCAGTGCAGGTCTTCGCCGCCACCGGCGAACATGATGTCCTGCGCGCCATGGCGGATCATGTCCGCGGCGGCGCCGATGCAGTGCGCCGAGGTCGCGCAGGCGGCCGACAACGAATAGCTGACGCCCTTGATCTGGTAGGCGGTGGCCAGGCAGGCCGAGACCGTCGAGCACATCGTGCGCGGCACCATGTACGGGCCGACCTTGCGCACACCACGTTCGCGCAGCAGGTCGACCGCGCCGATCTGCCATTCGCTGGAGCCGCCACCGGAACCGGCGATCAGGCCGGTGCGCAGGCTGCTGACCTGCTCGGCGCTGAGCCCGGCATCGGCGATGGCATCGCGCATGGCCAGGTAGGCGAAGGCCGCCGCGTCGCTCATGAAGCGCTTCTGCTTGCGGTCGATCAGCGCCTCCAGATCGAGGTCGACACGACCGCCGACCTGGCTGCGCAGGCCCGCTTCGGCGTGGTCGGCCAGGGCGGTGATGCCCGAGCGCCCTTCGCGCAGCGCGGCCGAAACGGTATCCAGATCATTGCCGAGGCAGGAGGTGATGCCCATGCCGGTGATGACGACGCGACGCATCAGAAGCTCCCGGTTTCGGTGAACAGGCCGACGCGCAGGTCGCGGGCGCTGTAGATTTCGCGATCATCCACGTACATGCGGGCATCGGACTGGGCCATCACCAGCTTGCGGTTGATGACCCGGCTGATGTCGATCTCGTAGCGTACGAGCTTGGCGTCCGGCAGTACCTGGCCGGTGAACTTCACCTCGCCACAGCCCAGCGCGCGGCCCTTGCCGGGGGCGCCCAGCCAGGTCAGGAAGAAGCCGGTCAGCTGCCACATGGCATCCAGGCCCAGGCAGCCTGGCATCACCGGGTCGCCGATGAAGTGGCAGCCGAAGAACCACAGGTCCGGGCGGATATCCAGCTCGGCGCGTACCATGCCCTTGCCGTGCGGTCCGCCGTCCTCGTGGATGTCGGTGATGCGGTCGAACATCAGCATCGGATCGTTGGGCAAACGGCCGGCGGCGGTGCCGAACAGTTCACCGCGTGCGCTGGCCAGCAGCTGTTCGCGGTTGAACGCGTGGAGACGGGTCATGAAGCACAATCCTGGAAGCGGGGAAACAGGGAAACAAGCGTTCGAGGATGCCCGTGGAAACTGCGCCGATCAAACATTTCAACCGTACGCAACCGTAGTGTTTTCAATGGAATACGCGCATCCTGTTGATGTGCAACGACCATACTTCGGCGTGTGGCCCGTTCGGCACGCCCCCGCCCTTTCCGCCTGACATGACCCGACTGCGCAAGATCATCCACGTCGACATGGACGCGTTCTACGCGTCGGTGGAGCAGCGCGACGATCCGTCACTGCGCGGCAAGCCGGTGGTTGTGGCATGGCGCGGCGCGCGCTCGGTGGTGTGTGCGGCGTCCTACGAGGCACGCGTGTTCGGCGTGCGTTCGGCGATGCCGGCGCTGCGCGCCGAACGCCTGTGTCCGGACGCGATCTTCGTGCCGCCTGACTTTGCACGTTACAAGGCGGTGTCACGCCAGGTGCGCGAGATCTTCCTGCGCCACACCGACCTGGTCGAGCCGTTGTCGCTGGACGAGGCCTACCTGGACGTGACCGAGCCGAAGAGCGGCATCGAACTGGCCACCGACATCGCCCGCACCATCCGTGCGCAGATCCGTGAGGAGACGAACCTGACCGCTTCAGCCGGGATCGCGCCGAACAAGTTCCTGGCCAAGATCGCTTCGGACTGGCGCAAGCCCGATGGCCAGTTCGTGATTCCACCGCAGCGGGTGGACGCGTTCCTGCAGCCGTTGCCGGTGAACCGGGTGCCCGGCGTCGGCAAGGTGATGGAAGGAAAACTTGCCGCGCGCGGCATCGCCACCTGCGGCGATCTGCGGCAATGGGCATTGACCGATCTGGAAGAGGCGTTCGGCAGTTTCGGCCGCAGCCTGTACAACCGCGCACGCGGCGTCGACGAGCGGCCGGTGGAACCGGACCAGCAGGTACAGTCGATCTCCTCGGAGGACACCTTTGCCGAGGACCTGCTGCTGGAAGACCTGGGCGAGGCGATCGTGCAACTGGCGGAGAAGACTTGGAAGGCCACGCGCAAGACCGAGCGCGTCGGCCACACCGTGGTGCTGAAGCTGAAGACCGCGCAGTTCCGCATCCTCACCCGCAGCTTCACCCCGGAGCGCCCGCCGGAATCGATGGAAGAACTGCGCGACATCGCGCTGGCCCTGCGCGCCCGCGTCGACCTGCCGGCGGAGACCCGTTACCGCTTGGTCGGCGTCGGCCTGGGTGGCTTCCGCGAAAAGGAGGCCGTGGTGCAGGGGGAATTGTTCGAGCACTGATCATTGCCGTGGCCCCCAACCGGCGGCCCCCACCAACCACACCCCGTTCCATCAACACCACGAAACCGGCGAATGCGGGGGGGGGCCGGGGGCGGGGGCGTGCGCCGCTTGTATGCGGCGACCGAGCTTACTTGCACGTACTGGCAGCGTCCCCCGCAACCGCCCCCACCTCGCCATCCCACGGATAGCCAGCTGTTGCTGTTGCTTCGGCTGTTGCCGTTGCATTGAGCAGGTGCAGGGCGCAGCCCTGCAAAAGAACTCCCTACCTCATGGCCACTGCATCTCGCCCTTGGCCACCTTCGCGCTCAGCTCCAGCGATGCGACGCCATCCAGCTTCGGGTAGCGCGACTGCATTGCCTGCACCAGCGCCGCACTGTCCTTCGCCTTTGCCGCTTCGATATCGAACGTGCGGATGTAGTCCGCAGTGAAGCGCAGTGCACTGGCATCCAGCGCCGCACCTGGCGCGTAATGCCCCGGCACCACCACCTTCGGCTTCAGCGCCTGCAGCTGCTGCAGGGTCTGCAGCCAGTCGGCATGTGACTTCGGCGTCTGCGTGTCGGCCATCCACACGTGCTCGCCCGCCACCACCGGAATGCCACCGACGATCGCGCGCAGCGACGGCACCCACAGCACGGTGCGGTCCGGGGTCGGTCCGTCCAGGCCGATCAGCGGCAGGCGCTGGCCTTCCAGTTGCAGGGCATCGCCCTCCAGCACCTGCGGCAGCACGATGCGCGCGGGCACGTCGGCAGCCATCTTCGGGCCCCAGTAGGCCAGCTTGCCGGCCTGTGTCTGCTGGATGTGGGCAACGGTCTGCGCGGTAGCGACGATGCGCGCCTGCGGGAACGCATCCTGCAGCGTGGCCAGGCCGAAGTAGTAGTCCGGATCGCCGTGGCTGATATAGATCGTGGTCAACTGCTTGCCGCTGGCGCGGATCAGCTCGACCAGTTTGCGCGCGTCGCTGGCACCGAACTGCGCATTGACCAGGATCGCGTCGTGGCGGCCTTCGATCAGCACCGAGGACACCGAGAACATTGCCTGCGGGCCGGGATGGAAGGTCTGCAGGTGCAGTTGGGATTTCGTCGCGGTGGTCGGCGCCGCGGTGGCCGGTGCGGCCAGCAGCGGCGCACTGGTGAAAGTGGCGGCCAGGGCGAGGGGAAGCAGCAGGGCAGCGGTACGCATGGGAATTCCTTGTCTAGAGCCGGGCCAATGCCCGGCTGCATGTTCGCGTAGAGCCGAGCGCGGGCTATGCCGGGCGTCCTTGCCCGGCCCCCTACGGGCCGTCGCAAGCGATGTTGGCAACGGCTCCTGCCGTTGCCTTCGGCTCTACAGGGAGGTAGCGCCGGGCCATGCCCGGCGGACGGCATGATCAATACGCTGCCGTGATGATCTGCTTCGGGTACTTGTGCGCTTCCAGCTCGGCGACGAACGCGGCGCCGTAGTCGGCATAACTGATGCGGCTGTGCCCGCTGGCGTCGGCCAGGAACGCCTTGGGCTGCACGCGGTAATGGCCACGCTCTTCGCCCGGGCCGATTTCGGCGGCCGGCGAGAAGAAGGTCCAGTCCAGGTCGTCCACCACCTGCAGTCGATTGAAGGCTTCTCGATGGGCCAGCGCGTATGGCTTGTAGGCCTCCGGGAAGGTGGGGGTATCGACCAGCTGCACGCCGGGTGCGACTTCCAGGCTGCCGGCACCGCCGACCACCACCAGGCGCGGTACACCGGCCTTGCGCGCGGCCGCGGCCAGCTGTGCGGCCACCTCGCCGACGCGGCCGATGTCATCGCCCGGGCGTGGGCCGTAGGCGCTGGCCAGCACGTCGTGGCCGGCGATGGCGGCGACCAGCGCGTCCTGGTCATCCAGCGAGGCGACCACCGGATGGGCGCCGGCCAGTTCGGCCGGAAGATCCTGCGCGCTGCGCACGATGACAGTGAGTTCGTGGCCGTTCGCCAGCGCGTGGCTGGCGATCTGGCGGCCGATGTTGCCGGTGGAACCGACGAGGGCGATCTTCATGGCAGGACTCCGTGGGGCGGTGTGGGGGGGACGCGGCCACTGTAGGCCGCTGCAGTCGCTCGAAAAACAGCGTATAACGCGCTTGTTTGTTGCATGGATCGAGCATATGGATCGATTGACCGCCATGACCGTGTTCGTCGAGGTGGCCGAGCGCGGCAGCCTGACCGCAGCGGCAGAGGTGCTGGACATGTCACGGGCGATGGTCAGCCGTTACCTGGCCGAGGTCGAGGGTTGGCTGGGCGCGCGCCTGCTGCACCGGACCACACGGCGGGTCAGCCTGACCGGCCCCGGCGAAGCGGCGCTGGCGCGCTTCCGGCAGATGCTGGCGATAAGTGAGGAACTGCAGGGCGAGCTGGCCAGCGATGATCCCGAACCGCACGGCACGCTGCGGGTGACCGCCAGCGTGTCGTTCGGGCAGAGCCACCTGGCACGAGCGGTGGCCGGTTTCGTCGCGCGCCATCCTGCCGCGCGCATCGAACTGCTGTTGGTCGACCGCACCGTGAACCTGGTGGAGGAACGGGTGGACCTGGCCGTGCGCATCGCGCGCCAGATCGATCCCAGCCTGATCGCACGGCGGCTGGCGACCTGCCGCTCGGTGCTGTGCGCGACGCCGTCCTACCTGGAGGCGCGCGGTACGCCAACCGCTCCCGAACACCTGGCCGCGCACAACTGCCTGACCCACCACTACGTCGGCAAGAGCCTGTGGCAGCTGCACCGCGATGGCCGTTCGCTGTCGGTGGCTGTGGGCGGCAACATCAGTGCCAACGAGGCATCGCTGCTGCTGGAGGCGGTGCGGGCCGGTGCCGGTATCGCCATGCTGCCGACCTACCAGGTGGCGCCGATGCTGCGCAGTGGCGAACTGGTCGAACTGCTGCCCGAATTCAGTCTGGACGAGCTCGGCATTCATGCCGTGTACGCATCACGGCGACAGCAGCCCGCTATCATGCGGCGATTCCTGGACTTCCTGGGCGAGTGCTTCGCCGGCCCGGCCTTCCAGGATCTGGATTGGCGCCCGCCGGGCACGGAGGACACATGAACCATGGACAGGCCTTGATCGACCACAACCGTGCTGCCTGGGACCGCCAGGCCAGTGAAGCGCGCGAATGGTCGCGCCCGGTGGAAAGCTCAACGATTGCTGCCGCGCGCGCAGGCCGCTGGCAGGTGCACCTGACGCCGCGCGCGTTGCCGCTGGACTGGATGGGCGACGTGCGCGGCCGTCGCATCCTGTGCCTGGCCTCGGGTGGTGGCCAACAGGCACCGGTGCTTGCTGCCGCTGGCGCCGATGTCACCGTGTTCGACCTCTCCGACGGGCAGCTTGAACAGGACCGCGCGGTCGCCGCGCGCGATGGCCTGCAGCTGCGCACCGTGCAGGGTGACATGCGCGACCTGCACGTGTTTGCCAATGACAGTTTCGATGTGGTGTTCCACCCGATCTCGAACCTCTACGTCCCTGACGTGCGCCCGGTATGGACTGAATGCCGCCGCGTGCTGGCGCGCGATGGCATGCTGATGGCCAGTTTCTACAATCCGGTGCTGTTCGTGGGTGCGCGCGATCCGCAGCTGGATGCACAGGGCCTGATCCGTCCGCAGTACGCCATTCCCTATTCGGACCTGGAAGACCTGCCGCAAGCCGAACGCGAGGCGAAGCTGGCCCGTGGCGACGCATTGACCTTTGGCCACAGCCTGACCGAGCTGATTGGTGGCCAGCTGGATGCCGGCTTCGTCATCGATCGCTTCATGGAAGACTGGCAGCCGCGGCCGCGCTTCCTGATCGACCGTTATCTTCCCACCTTCCTGGCCACCCGAGCGCGCCGGATCGGTTGAGGCGGATCGGCGTGGAAACCAGCGGCGTACAATGGGGGGCCCACGTCGTGCAGGTGCCGTTCCTTGTCGTATCCCTATCCACTGGTCGTGTTCGACCTTGATGGCACGCTGGTCGACAGCGCAGCTGATATCGCCGAAGCGCTGAACCGCACGCTGGAGGACATCGGCATGGCACGCGTGCCGGAAGCCACCGTGCTCGGCTGGATCGGCGACGGTGTGCGCCGCCTGGTCGAACAGGCCGTGCATGCGGCAGGCCGCGAGGTCGACCTGGCCGAAGTGATGCCGGTGTTCATGGTGCACTACCGTGAATGCCTGCTGCGCAGCCCGCGCCTGTTCGATGGCGTGGCCGACGCACTGGCGCAGCTGCGCGCGCGCGACGTGCCACTGGCGATCTGCACCAACAAGCCCGAAGCACTGGTGCCGCCGCTGCTGCAGCACCTGGGCATTGGTGATGCGTTCGCGCTGATACTGGGCGGTGATTCGCTGCCGCAGCGCAAGCCCAGTGGCGAACCGCTGCGGCACATCGCCGCGCATTTCGCGCTGCCGGTGGAGGCGTGTCTGATGGTGGGAGATTCGTTGACCGACTACCGCGCCGCCGAAGATGCGGGCATGCCGATCGCGCTGGTGCGCTACGGCTATCCGCGCGGCCTGGACCTGGGCAGCGCGCACGCGGTGGCAGTGATCGACGACCTGCGTGAGTTGCCGGGGTTGGCCGCGGGCGTTCGGGCGTAGAGCCGAGCCCACGCTCGGCTGCTTCATTGCGTGAGCCGAGCATGGGCTCGGCTCTACAGTAGATCGACGCCATGCGTCGATGGCATCAGGAGGCGCCGGGCGATGCCCGGCGCGCGCCTTCATTTCGGCTGGTAACGCACGCTCAGCTGGTACTCGCGGCCGGGCTGGTTGAACCACGCCACGGTCTCGTAGCGGCGATCGAACACATTGGCGGCACGCGCCAGCAGCGTCCACGACGGCGTCAGCGCGTACTCGGCGCGCAGGTCCAGCGTACCGTAACCCGCCACCTTCACCGCGTTGGCGGCATCGTCATAGCGCTTGCCCGCTCCCTGAACCGTCAGGCCTGCGCGGAAGGCCCCGAAACGTCGATCGAGGTCCAGGCGTGCGGTCTGCTGTGCACGACGCGGCAGCCAGTTGTCGAACTGGGTGCTGCCGCCGGTGCGGTTGCGTGGGTCGGTGTAGCTCAGCTGGGCGTTGATGTCGAAGCCGGCCAGCAGCACGCCACCGGTCAGTTCGGCACCGCGGATGCGCGCCTTCTCCACCTGCTGCATCCTGAAGGTCGCCGCATCGTAGGTAATCAGATCATCGATGCGGGTTTCATATACGTCCAGGCCCCAGTGCCAGCCCTGTCCCTGCTGCGAAACGCCCAGGTTGGCGCTCTTGGACTTCTCCGGGTTCAACGTCGGCACGCCGCTCCACGGGTCGTACAGATCGCTGAAGGTCGGCGCCTTGAACGCGGTGCCATAGCTGGCGTTGAGGCGCAGGCCGTGGCCCAGTTCCATCGCCCAGCCGGCGCTGCCGGTGGCGTGGTTGCCGAACTGCTGGTTGTCGTCGTTGCGTGCGCTGACCTGCAGCTGGTGGCGGCCGAAGCGGCCCTGGTACTGCACGAACACGCCGGTGTTGCGACGGCTGTCGACGAGGTACCCGGCGCTGCTGCCATCCAGGTTGTCTTCGCTCCAGTCCACGCCGGTGCTCAGCAGCTGGCCTTCGGCCATGCCGAAGTCGCCCTGCAGCGAGGCGCTGTCACGATGGGTCTGGGCGCTGCCACGGGCATCGAAGTCGCCGAAGTTGTCCGACTCGTTGTCACTGCGGCCGACATTGGCGGTGAACGCCAGGCGTTCGGACGGGGTGTAGCGCAGCTTGCCGGACAGCACCTGCTGGCGGGTTTCCGAATAGTTGTAGTAGCCGTCGTAATGGTTCTTTCCGTCGGCACGCAATGCACTGCCTTCCACGTTCCATTGGTCGTTGAAGGTGTAGCCACCGCGCAGGCTCTTGGACAGGTTGCGGTAGCCGTCGCGGTCATGCTCGTCGGCAAAGCAGCCCGCGGTGAACACCGAGGAGGAGCCGCGGCAGGCATCGATGCCATCGGAATGCTGGTAGGCGATGTCAGTGCCGAACCAGCCGCGTTCGGTGCCGCCGCCAATGCCGCCACTGGCCTCGCGCAGTCCATTGCTGCCGCCACCGAGCTGGAAATGCGGGGCGAAGTCACCCTGGCTGCGGCGGGTGAAGATCTGGATCACGCCACCGATGGCGTCCGCGCCGTACAGGCTGGACTGCGGGCCACGCACGATCTCCACGCGCTCGATCTGTGCCAGCGGCAGGTCCTGGTACATCGCCAGGCCGAGGTCGGCGCTGTTGATGCGCACGCCATCGACCAGCACCACGGTGTGGCCGGAGTTGGTGCCGCGCAGGAACAGCGAGCTCTGCTTGCCCAAGCCGCCGGCATTGGTCAGGTTGATGCCGGCGCGGCCGCGCAGCAGTTCCTGCAGCGAGGTGGCCTGGCTGGATTCGATCTGCGCGCGGTCGATCACCTGGGCCGGCGCGATGCTGTCCTGCAGGGCGATCGGGGTGCGGGTCGCAGTGACCAGGATCTGGTCGAGCGCGGTGGTGTCATTGGCGGCCTGGGCCAGCGCGGGCAGGGCGGCCAGCACGGCCAGGGACAATATTCGGGACTGCAGCTTCATGGGGGACTCCAGGTGCCACGCACGCCCGCGTGGCGAAGGGGAGGAGCCGCGAAGGCAGGCACGCGCCGATGCCGCAGCGCACGCCACGGTCATCCAGCGCCATGCCCACCGCATCGCGACCTGAGGCTTCCGGGCCGGTCTCCGGGCTTGCCGCCGGGCGGCGCGAGGCCGCCGTCCAGGCGCCTTCCCATGCCTGAGGCACAGTGGCAGTGTTGCCCGGAACTGACGTGCTTACCGTTGCGGGGGCAGCGCCGGCCTGGCGTGGAATCACGCGTCACCGGCTTCCCGTTTCAACCTGCCGGCCGTGGCCGCAGGTCACCTGGAAGTGCGCGCAGTCTACGGCATCGCAGGCAGTCCCGTTGCGTCGCGCCTGCTCGACTGCCTTTGCTGTGCCCTTAGAATGGTCCCTCGATCCCGTGGTGCCGTTGCCGATGTCCGCCCGTTTTCCGCTGTCCCCGCGTTGCCTGTACGGAACGCACGCATGATCCTCGACCTGGTCCGCCATGCCGGCAACGGTCGCGATGAGTTCCTCGATGGCCGCAGCGACCCACCGCAGCTGGCCCGCCTGCCGCAGGAATTGGTCGACGCCTACGCCGCGCAGCCCTGGGAGCGGGTGATCAGTTCGCCGCGGCTGCGCGCGCTGCACACGGCAATGGCGCTGGCCACGCCGCGCGGGCTGGACGTGGAAGCGGACGAGGAATGGGAAGAACTGGATTTCGGCGATTGGGACGGGCAGTCGCTGTTCGACCTGCCGGAGGATGCACTGGCTGCCTTCCATGCTGACCCGCATGCGTTCCCGCCGCCGAACGGCGAAAGCTGGGGCCACTTCGAGCGGCGCATCGCGCGCGCGCTGGATCGCCTGCTCGATGATGACGATCCGGTGCCGACGCTGGTGGTCAGCCATGGCGGCCCGCTGCGCATGGTGCTGTCGAAGGTCTGCGGCCTGCCGATGTCGCTGTGCTGGGCGCTGCGCATCGACCATGGCACGCGCCTGCGTGTGTGGCTGGAGCGCGGTGAGGTCGGGCTGGTGGGCGAATTGCTGGAACTGCAGCAGCCCTGAGCTGCTCTTGTAGAGCCGAGCCATGCTCGGCTGCACTTCGATCAGAAAGGCCAGCCGAGCGTGGGCTCGGCTCTACAGGAGGGCGCGGCTCAATCCTCGTCCGCGCGCTCGGTCACGCTGTCTTCCGCCTCATCGTCGGCATCGAAGCGCTGCTCATGCACCGGGCCCGACGCCGGACCGGCCGCCTTCAGCGGATGCGCGGCGATGCGCGCTTCATAGTCCTGTACCAGCGCATCGCGCTGCGGCTCGCTCAGTTCCTGCCAGTGGCAGTCCAGCACCGCACCCTCCAGCGAGTACAGCAGGTTCAGGCTGGGCTTGAAGCCGGCACGCTTGACCTTGACGAAGGCACCGACCGCTCCGATCGCGACCAGGTCGTCGCGGCTGCGCAGGCCGACCTGGCGCAGCCAGGCCGCGCTCTTGGGGCCGATGTTGCGCAGCTTGGGTGCGTTCATCCCAGCGCCTCGACGAACACGCGGGCAATGGCTTCCAGGCCGGCCTGGTCGTCGGCATCGAAGCGGCCCACCTTCGGGCTGTCGATGTCGAACACGCCGATCAGTTCATCGCCGCGCAGCAGCGGCACCACCAGCTCCGAACGCGAGGCCGAATCACAGGCGATGTGGCCGGGGAAGGCGTCGACATCCTCCACGCGCTGGGTGACCCGCTGGCTGGCGGCGGCACCGCACACGCCCTTGTCCAGCGGGATGCGCACGCAGGCCGGCAGGCCCTGGAACGGGCCGACCACCAGTTCCTTGCCATCGTACAGGTAGAAACCCACCCAGTTCAGGTCGGGCAGGGCGTGGTAGACCAGTGCGGAGAGGTTGGCCGCGTTGGCGATGCGGTCGGACTCGGCGTAGACCAGGCCACGGGCCTGTTCCAGCAGCTGGGCGTATTGTTCCGGCTTGCTGCCGGTGAGCGAGGCATTGGCGAACATGCCCGCAGTCTAGCAAGCGCGACGGGCCGGCGATAATGCACGCTCTGTTGCCCTGTTGGAGCCAATCGATGCCGTTGCCTGCCACGCTGCCGCCCGCCCTGTTCGTTACCGGCACCGACACCGAAATCGGCAAGACCGCGGCCAGCACTGCGCTGCTGCATGCGCTGCGCCGGCGCGGCCTGCGTGCGGTCGGCATGAAGCCGGTGGCCAGTGGCAGCGAAGACCTGGGGCAGGGCCTGCGCAACGAGGACGCGCTGGCACTGCAGGCGGCCAGCTGGCCGGTGCCGGACTATGCCGACCTGAACCCGTATGCGCTGCGGCAGCCGCTGGCACCGGAGCTGGCGGCGGCCGAGGACGGCGTGCAGGTGGAACTGGCGCCGATCGTGGCCGCGTTCGCGCGACTGCGCGCGCAGGCCGATATCGTGGTGGTGGAGGGGGTTGGCGGTTGGCTGGCGCCGGTTTCGGCCACGCTGGACCAGCTCGACCTGGTGCGTGCGCTGCAGCTGCCGGTGCTGCTGGTGGTGGGCATGCGGCTTGGCTGCGTCAACCATGCGCGGTTGACTGCGCAATCACTGCAGGCCAGCGGCGTGGACCGCCTGGGCTGGATCGGCAACCACATTGATCCTGCGATGCAGCGCCAGGACGAGAACATCGCCACGCTGCAGCAGCGCCTGCCGATGCCGTGCTGGGGACGGCTGCCGCATCTGCCTGGGGCGGATGGTGAAGCGTTGAGCGCGCATCTGTTCGACGACCTGGGGTAGTGCCGGCCGCTGGCCGGCAACCTCGATGAATCACGTCCATGCAGTTGCCGGCCAGCGGC
>NZ_JAZKVY010000203.1:0-418 GCF_036624925.1 Stenotrophomonas sp. A3_2 | reverse complement strand
ATTCCACAAAACGACAAGGTCCGGCTCCTGTGGCGCGGCGACAACCGGATATCGATTACACCGTTCAAGCCCTTGCCCGAACCGAAGGGTCTCGCTTCGATCAAAAGCGAGATCGGTCAGCGCTGGCCGATGACCGGACTGCTGGACGTGTTGAAAGAGGCTGCTCTGGACACGGGATTGATGGATGCTTTCGAAACGTCGGCCTCGCGGGTTACCCTGTCGAAAGCAGCCTTGGCTCAGCGTCTTTTGCTGTGTCTCTATGGCTTGGGCACGAACGCCGGGCTCAAGCGGGTCGCTGGCGCAACACCCGATGTCAGTTACGAGGAATTGCTGCATGTCCATCGCCGTTTCATCCACGCGCCAGCGCTGAGGGAGGCGTGCGCGCGGGTAGCAAACGCGACACTGGCAATCCGCAATG
>NZ_JAZKVY010000202.1:0-664 GCF_036624925.1 Stenotrophomonas sp. A3_2 | reverse complement strand
CATTTCCTACGACGGGTTCACCACACTGATGAGCCTGTTCCATCCGCATCCGGCGCTTGTCGCCGCGGTGCCGATGAACCCGATGGTGGATGGCTGGATCGGCGACGACTGGTTCCACAAGGGCGCGTTCCGGCAGCTCGGCAGCACCAACTACATCTACGAGCAGCAGGGCACGCGGGCGAACGACGAGCATTTCTGGACCGGCCATTACGACGATTACGACGCGTTCCTTGAGGCCGGTCCCGGCGCGGCGCTCGCGCATGCGAACGGGCTTCAGCAGATGGGGTTCTGGCGGAAGCTGGAGGCGCACCCGACGTACGATGCGTTCTGGCAGGCGCAGGCGGTGGACAAGCTGCTAGCGGCCGAGAAACCGAAGGTGCCGATCCTGCTGGTGCACAGTCTGTGGGACCAGGAGGATATTTATGGCGCGCCGGCGGTGTGGCGGGCGCTGAAGGCGGTGGGCACGCCGGAGCTGCATTTGGTCATGGGGCCGTGGCACCATGGGCAGGGGATCGAGGACGGATCGACGCTGGGCGCGCTGCATTTCGGCATCGATTCGGCCTTGAGCTTCCGGCGGCAGGTGCTGCGGCCGTTCCTCGATGCGTATCTGAAGGATGGGGCGCCGAAGGCGGATATTCCGAAGGTGATGGCGTTCGAGACCGGC
>NZ_JAZKVY010000201.1:0-451 GCF_036624925.1 Stenotrophomonas sp. A3_2 | reverse complement strand
GTCCGGGCCGAGCACGAAACGGATCAGCCGCGCGCGCTCCCCTTGCTCACGCGTGACAAGGCAGCGCCGGAGCGGTCCGCGCTCCGGCTCGTCCTCGATCTCCTCCAGATGTGGCGCCGGCTCGCTCGTCTCAAGCCTCCGCTTCGCCGGTCTGCGCGGCGGGCTCGGCCGAGCCTTCCTCGCCGTGTGCGCTGGACGGCTCCTCGTCGTGTGCGTTTGACGGCTCTTCGCCGTGTGCGTTGGACGGCTCCTCGCCGTCGAACCAATGCGCGCGCGCGGCCATGATGATGTCGTTCGCGGTCGCCTCGTCGATCGCCTCGGCGCCCAGGATCTCCACTAGCTCGTCGCCCGCGAGATCGGCCAGATCGTCGAGCGTCTTCACGCCCTTCTCGCCCAGGGTCACCAGCATCTGCGGCGTGAAGAACTCGAAGCTGGCGACGTCGTCGGTCAC
>NZ_JAZKVY010000200.1:0-328 GCF_036624925.1 Stenotrophomonas sp. A3_2 | reverse complement strand
CTCCGTGGAAACTCTCAAGGCTCTTCTCCAAGCGGGAGGGCTTACGAAAGACGAAATTGACAAATTCCTGACGATCCTTCAGTCCGAACTTCGACATAAAGAGCAAATGACTGAAGCCAATTTACTATCGCTTTGTGAGGCATTTGCGTTACAGCTTGACCATCCTGCTCCAGCGCTCTTAGACCGAGGCAAGTCGATTTTCCAAAGTATTATAGCTGCGCTTTCTCTTGGCGTTGCAGGCAATCTGTTGACCGACGAGCTTAAAGCTCTCTTCAGTCAGAGTCGAGCCAACACGCACCTTGGTCAGCAAGATCTACGACAGTTGAGG
>NZ_JAZKVY010000199.1:0-411 GCF_036624925.1 Stenotrophomonas sp. A3_2 | reverse complement strand
CAAGATCCGCGCCGACGAGCTGGCCGAGGTCCGCGCCGCGACCGAGGCGGCCGCGCGCAAGCACACCGCCGCGTTCCCGCATGTCCACGTCACCTCCTCGGAAAAGGGCATGGGCATTGCCGAGCTGCGCGCGGCGGTGCTGGAGGATGCCGAAGTCTGACCGGCGGGCAAGGGTCGCTCAGGGCAGGTTGAGCCCGCGTGACTTGCGCCGCTGCTCCGGGATTTCGGCCAGCGCCGATCCCTGGCCGATTCCCGGCGTTCCGCCTTCGTGCATCTCGGCCAGCAGATCGGCGAGCGGGGCGGGGCGGGCGATCAGGTAGCCCTGCACATAGTTGAAGCCGGCCAGGGTCGCCTCCATCAGCTGCATGTCGGTTTCGATCCCTTCGAACACGCAATCGAGATTGAGCGAGC
>NZ_JAZKVY010000198.1:0-370 GCF_036624925.1 Stenotrophomonas sp. A3_2 | reverse complement strand
ATCCTGACCGTGGACCAGATGCCGACGATGGGCAGCAATCCGGACCGGGTGCAGGTGCGCAGTTATCCGGGCGGGCACATGTTCTACAGCCGGGCCGACAGCCAGGCGGCGTTCCGGACTGATGTGAAGGCGCTGTTCCAGCGCAATTGATGGGTGGTGGCGGGGGGGGGGGGGGCGCGGCCGCCCCCGGCCGCCTGGTTTTTTTTTTGGTTTGGGGGGGGGGGGGCGCGGGGGGGCGGGTGGGGCCGGGGGGCGGGGCCCCCCCCGCCCCCCCCGCCACCACCCATCAATTGCGCTGGAACAGCGCCTTCACATCATTCCGGAACGCCGCCTGGCTGTCGGCCCGGCTGTAGAACATGTGCCCGCCCGG
>NZ_JAZKVY010000197.1:0-307 GCF_036624925.1 Stenotrophomonas sp. A3_2 | reverse complement strand
TCGCCGAGGTGGCGGCGGACGCCAAGGCGGTGATCGCCTGGGGCGCCTGTGCCAGCTGGGGCTGCGTGCAGGCGGCACGTCCCAATCCCACGCAGGCGACACCGATCCATGAGGTGATCAAGGACAAACCCATCATCAAGGTGCCGGGCTGCCCGCCGATCGCCGAGGTGATGACCGGCGTCGTCACCTATATGCTCACCTTCGACGCCATTCCGGCGCTCGACCGTCAGGGCCGGCCGCAAATGTTCTACGGCCAGCGCATCCACGACAAATGCTACCGGCGCGGCCATTTCGATGGCGGCCAGTT
>NZ_JAZKVY010000020.1:0-404 GCF_036624925.1 Stenotrophomonas sp. A3_2 | reverse complement strand
GCGATCGGGTACATCCCGCCGTGCGTGGATAAATTTCCATTGAAATCGAAAATTTCGATATCGGAATGATTTGAGCCGAGCATGGCTCGGCTCTACAGAAGAACGGACAGCTCGCGGAAATCTGTCGAAGGCGGGGTGGGGGGGGGGGGGGGGGGGGGGGGCGCCCCGCGGGGGGGGCCCCGCCGACAAGGCAGGCCGGGGGGCGGCCCCCCCCCCCCCCCCCCCCCCCCCCCCCGCCACCCCACGGAATGCCAGCTTTTGCTGTTGCTGCTGCCTTGGCTTGAAGGCTTCGGCGGGTGCAGGGTGCAGCCCTGCCCAACAACCTTTACCTCAACTGGCTGTCCTTGCTGCCCTGGCCGACCCAGCCTGCGGTCGATGCGCCACCGGCAACGCGGCGATCATTG
>NZ_JAZKVY010000196.1:0-221 GCF_036624925.1 Stenotrophomonas sp. A3_2 | reverse complement strand
GCCGCGACTGCTGTGAAATCAACAGCAACAGCAACAGCAACGGCGGGTTGGTCGGCTCGTTGGTGCTACGTACTGGGCCGGGCCGGGCCGAGGTGGGGTGGCGGGACACGCTGCAAGTACATCCCTGTAAGCTCGATGGCGCCTTGCTCGTGTGCGCTGTCCTGCGCACACGGCAAGACCGGGGTTGGGCGTCCTGCCCAACCCGCCCGAGGCATGCCTCG
>NZ_JAZKVY010000195.1:0-38275 GCF_036624925.1 Stenotrophomonas sp. A3_2 | reverse complement strand
GAGACGCTGCATGACGCCCCGCTACGTGCTGGCCATCGACCAGGGCACCACCAGTTCGCGCGCGATCCTGTTCGACCGTGCCGGCGACATCGTCGGCAGTGCACAGCGCGAATTCGCACAGATCTTCCCCCAGCCCGGCTGGGTCGAGCATGACCCGCGCGAGATCCTTACCAGCGTCTACGCCACGCTGACCGAACTGCTCAGCCGCGAACAGATCGATCCGCGCCATATCGCTGCGCTGGGCATCACCAACCAGCGCGAAACCACCGTGGTCTGGGACCGCGCCAGCGGCCAGCCCATCCATAACGCGATCGTCTGGCAATCGCGGCAGAGCCACGCCATCTGCGAGCGGCTGAAGTCCGACGGGCATGAAGCGCTGGTCCGCGAGCGGACCGGCCTGCTGATCGACGCCTATTTCTCCGCGACCAAGGTGCGCTGGATCCTCGACCACGTGGAAGGTGCGCAGCAGCGCGCCGAGCGTGGCGAGCTCCTGTTCGGCACCATCGACAGCTGGCTGGTGTGGAACCTCAGCGGTGGCCAGGCGCACGTGACCGATTACAGCAATGCCGCGCGCACCCTGCTGTTCAACATCCACACGCTGGACTGGGATGAAGACCTGCTGGCGCTGCTGGACATCCCGCGCGCGATGCTGCCGCAGGTGCGCGACTCCAGTGCGGTGTACGCACACACCCGGCCGCAGTTCTTCTTCGACCACCCGATCCCGATCGCCGGCATCGCCGGTGACCAGCAGGCGGCGCTGTTCGGCCAGGCCTGCTTCCAGCCGGGCATGGTCAAGAACACCTACGGCACCGGCTGCTTCATGCTGATGCACACCGGCACGCAGGCGGTACGCTCGCGCAACGGCCTGCTGACCACCATCGCCTGGGGCCTGGACGGGCGCGTGGAGTATGCGCTGGAGGGGTCGATCTTCATCGCCGGCTCGGTGGTGCAGTGGCTGCGCGACGGACTGCGCATGATCGAACGCGCCAGCGACAGCCAGGCGCTGGCCGCACAGGTACCCGACAGTGGCGGCGCCTACCTGGTGCCGGCGTTTGTCGGCCTCGGCGCGCCCTATTGGCGCAGCGATGTGCGCGGCGCGATGTTCGGCCTGACCCGCGGTACCCGCAAGGCGCATTTCGTGCGCGCCGCGCTGGAAGCGATGGCCTACCAGACCCGCGACGTGCTCGATGCAATGCAGTCCGATGCCGGTATCGCGCTGACCGAACTGCGCGCCGATGGCGGTGCGATCGGCAACGACTTCCTGGCCAGCTTCCAGGCAGACATCCTCGGTGTGCCGCTGCTGCGGCCGCGGTTGACCGAAACCACCGCGCTCGGTGCGGCCTATCTGGCCGGCCTGGCCGTCGGGTTCTGGTCCAGCCGCGAACAGATCACCGCGCAGTGGGGCCTGGACCGGCGCTTCGAGCCACAGATGGACGTGGCCCAGCGCGAGAAACTGTATGCCGGATGGCAGCAGGCGGTGGCCGCCACCCTCGCCTTCCACGTCGATTGAAACTGCAATGCCCTGCCCTGCTGCGGCACACGTGGAGTGACACGGTAGAGCCGAGCCATGCTCGGCCGCCGCCGGTGAAATGCCGGAAACAGCAGAGCCGAGCGTGGGCTCGGCTCTACAGGGAAGGCAGTGTCGACGAAGGTCGACACCCACCGTTCAAATCAACAGATCAGCCGCAATCAGAACGCCGGCAGCACCGCGCCCTTGTACTTGGTCTCGATGAAGGCCTTCACCTGCGGACTGGTCAGGGCCTTGGCCAGTTTCTGCACACGGGCGTCGTCCTTGTTGTCCGGGCGCGCGACCAGGAAGTTCACGTAAGGCGAATCCTTGCTCTCGATCGCCAGAGCGTCCTTGGTCGGGTTGAGGCCGGCATCCAGCGCGTAGTTGGTGTTGATCAGTGCCAGGTCCACCTGGCCCAGCACGCGCGGCAGCATCGCCGAGTCGAGTTCGCGGAACTTCAGGTTCTTCGGGTTGGCGGTGATGTCACGCAGGGTCGACAGCGCGTTGGCCGGATCCTTCAGCTCGATCACGCCGGCCTTGTGCAGCAGGATCAGCGCGCGGCTGTTGTTGCTCGGGTCGTTCGGGATCACCACGTCGGCACCGTCGCGCAGCTCGGCCAGCGACTTGACCTTGCGCGAATAGGCACCGAACGGCTCGATGTGCACGCCGATCACCTTCACCAGATCGGTCTTGCGATCGCGGTTGTAGGCATCCAGGTACGGCTCGGTCTGGAAGTAGTTGGCGTCCACCTGCTTCTGCACCAGCTGGTCGTTGGGCTGCACGTAGTCGTTGAACACGCGCACGTCCAGGTCCACGCCTTCCTGCTTGAGGATCGGCTTGACCACTTCAAGGATCTCGGCATGCGGCACGGCCGTGGCGGCCACCACCAGCTTCTGCGAGGGCTCGCCGGACGTGCCGCAGGCGGTCAGGGCCAGCGCAGCGGCGAGCAGGGGCAGCAACAGGGTCTTCTTCATGGGCGGAAGGGTTCTCGGGGGGAGTGTCAGGATTTTTCGTAGTTGCTCAGGGCCAGCTCGAGCAGCGCCTTGGCCTGCTCGCGCAGCATCACCGGCTCGATGATCTCGGCATCCGAACCATAGTGCAGCACGTCCATCAGCAGCTCGCGCGAGACGCTGTACGGCACCTTCAGTTCGTAGCGGCCATCGGCCAGGAAGCGGCCCTGCTGCTTGGAATGCCAGTGCTCGTCGGCCACCCAGCGCGCGGCCTTGGCGCTGAACAGGATGGTCGCCCAGCCCTTCGGCGCACCAGAAAAAATGCCATAGCTGGCGCCGAGCTGCTCGTCCAGCTCGCTGTCGGCGACATCGCGGGCGGTGCTGTCGATCACCCGTGCCTTGTGGATGCGGTCCACGGCGAAACTGCGCAGCGCCTCGCGGTCATGGTCCCAGGCATCCAGGTACCAGTTGTCGCGATAATGGGTCAGGCGCTGCGGCGAGACGGTACGCTTGGTCGGCTCGTCGGTGGAACGGGCACGGTACTCGAACGCCAGCTGGCGGCGCTCCAGCACGGCCGATGCGACGCTGCGGAAGCTGCCTTCGTCAAACTTGCGGCCACGGTGCGGAATCACCCGCACGCGGTCCACCGGCCAGCTGGACACGCCCGCCTGGGCCGCCAGCAGGCTCTCGATGCGTTGCTGCAGCGGCGCCAGCACCGACGACAGCACGCCACCGCCGGTGCGGGCCAGCAGGTGTTGCGAAGCCAGCAGGGCATGCAGCTCCTCCGAGCTGAGCCATAGGCCAGGCAGTTCGAAGCGGTCGCTCTCGTCGGCCTGGTAACGGAAGCCTGCCTCGCCGTCGCCCTCGATCGGTGCCATCAGCGCATCGCGCAGGAAGGCCAGGTCGCGGTAGACGGTGGCACGGGAACAACCGAGCTTGTCCTGCAGGGTCGCCACCGTCACCGGATAGCGCGCGGACTTGAGCAGACGATGCAGGGCGGTGATGCGTTCGTATCGGTCCATACCCCCGATTATGTCCGAGTCGCGGGTCTTGTGTGGGACGTTTGGGCTATCGTGGTCGCCCCCACCCCATGGAATGCCCGATGCGCCGGTTGCCTGCCCTGTCCCTGCTGGCCTGCCTGCTGCTGGCCGCCTGCGATCGCGCGCCGGCGCCGGCGGGCACCGAGGCGCCGGTACCCGCCGCCGATCCGGCACAGGCGGTGCTGGGCGCCAGCCAGCGTTTCGCCGCCCTGCGCAGCTTCCACGCCGAACTGGAAGTGCTGGGCGCGCCGCAGCGGGTACGCAGCGCCATGGACTTCGTTGCACCCGACCGTTTCCGGGTGGAGACCCCGGCCGGGCCGCAGACCATCATCGGCGACACCCTGTTCCTGCAGGCCGACGGTGCGATCCGCCAGGTGCCGGCCCCGCCCGGCCTGCTCGAGCAGTGGCGCAACCCGCTGCCGGCCGACGCCCTGCCCGCCGACCTGAAGGCCGAAGATCTCGGCAGCCAGGCGCTGGATGGGGTCGAGACCCGTCACTACCGGCTGCGCGGCAACCAGCCCGGCGAACGCCTGGAGTACTGGGTGGATGCCCAGGGCCTGCCACGCCAGATCGTGCGCAGCGGCAGCAGCAATGGCCGCAGTTTCCAGCTGCGGCTGCGCTATTCGCGCTTCAACGACCCGGCGTTGCGCGTCGATCTGCCCTGAATGGGCGGTCGCGGCAACGTCTGCTGAAGCGGGCGTTTGGATCGATTCGGACCGCCATCACGCTTCCAGTATCATCACCGGCTGTCAACCGCTTCGGAGTAGTCCCGATGTTCCTGCGCGTGTCCCTGCTGATCCCCCTGCTGCTGTGCGCGCCGCTCGCGTACGCACAGGATGCCTCCGAACTGGCGGCGATGTCCTCGCCGTGGAGCGGCAGTGGCGGCGAGCTCGGCTTCGCTTCGGCACGCGGCAACAGCAGCACCGAGAGCTTCAACGGCCGCCTGCGCCTTCGCTACACCGACGGCGACTGGGTTCACAGCATGGACCTGGCCGGCCTGCGCTCCAGCTCCAAGGTGACCGAGACCCGCGATGACGGCACCACCACCCGCCGCAACAACACCACGGCCAATCGCTACACCGGCAGTGCCGGCAGCGCGCTGCAGCTGGGCGAGCACCGCCAGCTGACCGCCACGGTGCGTACCGAGCGCGATGACTTCGCCACCTACGACCGCCAGAGCTCGTTCGGCCTGGGTTACGGCACCCGCCTGTGGAACACCGAGCGCTTCTCGTTCGACGCGCAGATCGGTCCCGGTGTGCGCCGCACTCACAGCACCGAGGACGACCGCACCCGCACCGGCATGATCGGCCGCGGCCTGTTCGACATGAAGTACTCGCTGACCGACAACACCGACCTGGTCAACACGCTGCTGGTCGAATCCGGTTCGTACAACACCTTCGGCCAGAACGACTTCGGCGTGTCGGTGAGCATGAACGAGCACCTGGCGCTGAAGGCCGGCTGGCAGGCGCGCTACAACAGCGACGTCGCTGTCGACAAGCGCAAGACCGATACGCTGACCACGATGAACGTGGTCTACAAGTTCAAATAAGCAGAACGGGCGCCGAGGGCGCCCGTTTCGTTTTTGTAGAGTCGAGCCATGCTCGACTTGAGCGCGAAGCCCGGGATTTTCCCGGCGAAGAGCAGCCGAGCATGGCTCGGCTCTACAGACATCGGGGCTCAGGCGTTCAGCAGTTCGCCGGCGCCATCGTCCAGCAGCATGTTCGCCACGCGCTGGCCCAGCGCTTCCGGGGCATTGGCCGGGCCCACCGCCTCGGCACGCACAGCACGGCCATCGCTGGCGCTGCCAACCAGCCCCTGCAGGTGCAGGTCGTCGCCCTGCCACTGCGCGATGGCCGCCACCGGCACATGGCAGCTGCCATGCAGCGCACGGTTCATTGCCCGCTCGGCTTCCACGCAGGCACGGGTAGCCGCGTCATCAAGCTGGCCGAACAGCGCCCTCAGGTGCGCATTGCCGCCATCGCACTCCACCGCCACCGCGCCCTGCGCCGGGGCCGGCAACCACTGCGGCGGTTGCAGGCGCGCGACGATGCGCTCACCCAGGCCCAGGCGCTCCAGGCCGGCCACGGCCAGCACGATGGCGTCGTAGCCGCCGTTGTCGAGCTTGGCCAGGCGGGTGTTGACGTTGCCGCGCAGGTCGAGCAGCTCCAGGTCCGGGCGCAGCGCGCGCAGCTGGGCCTGGCGGCGCAGCGACGAGGTACCGACCCGCGCGCCGATCGGCAGCGCGTCCAGCGAGGCGTACAGGTTGGAGACGAAGCCATCGGCCGGATCGTGTCGGGGCAGGATTGCCGGCAGCGCGAACGGCTCGTCCAGTTCCATCGGCACGTCCTTCAAAGAATGCACGGCGCAGTCGGCCTCACCGCGCAGCATGGCCAGCTCCAGTTCCTTCAGGAACAGGCCCTTGCCACCGATCGCGGCCAGCGAGCGGTCGAGCACCTCGTCACCGCGGGTGCTCATCGGCACCAGTTCCACATGCAGGCCGGGATGGGCCTGGCGCAGGCGGTCAGCGACGTGTTCGCTCTGCCAGAGGGCGAGCGGGCTCTTGCGGGTGGCGATGCGGACGGTTTCCATCCGGTCATTATCGCGCCTCCGGCGCGGATACGGCCAACGGCGGAGCCCCTCGTGGCTGGCGGAGGGGTCGCGAAAGCAACAGCCGCGCTTGGCCGGGCGGGGTGGGGTCGCGGGACCGTTGGCGCCATGGGCGCGAGGCATGCCTCGGGCGGGTTGGGCAGGACGCCCAACCCCGGTCTTGCCGTGTGCGCAGGACAGCGCACACGAGCAAGGCGCGACCGAGCCCCCACAACCGGACCCACCCCGCCTCCCTACAGTAACCCCGCTGTTGCTGTTGCTGTTGCTGTTGCCTCCAGCAGGTGCAGGGCTGCAAGCCCTGCCGAACAACCCCCTACTTCAAACGCAGTGCCAGGCTGCCCCCCGCACACACCACCGCCAGCCAGGCCACGCCGTGCCACCCCCACTGCGCCAGCGCCAGGCTGCCCAGCGCACCACCGGCAGCCATGCCGATGAACATGCCGGTGAACAGCAACGCATTGAGCCGGCTACGTGCCGGCGGCACCAGGCCATAGACCAGCGTCTGGTGCGCCACCAGCGCCGACTGGAAGCCGAAGTCGAACAGCAGCGCACTCACCACCAGCAACGGCAGCAGCGCGGCGGCCGGCAACCAGGCTTCGGCCAGCAGCAGGCCGAAGCCCAGCAGCGCCACCGCAATCGCCAGCCGTGCCACCGCATGGCACCCCAGTCGATCAGCAAAACGGCCGGCAAACGGCGCGGCCAGTGCACCGGCCGCACCCGCAATACCAAACGCACCCGCCGCCGCACTACCCAGCCCCAGGCGGGCATGCAGCATCAGCGCCAGGGTCGACCAGAACGCGCTGAATCCCACGGCCAGCAGCGACTGGCTGGCCACCGCACGGCGCAACTGCGGCTGCTCGCGCCACAACGCCAACAACGAACCCAACAACGCCGGATAGCGCAGCGTGCTGGTCGGCGCGAAGCGCGGCAGCGCACGCGCCATCACCGCGCCCATCGCCGCCACCGATACCGCCGCCAGCACGAACTGCGTGCGCCAACCCCACGCTTCAGCCACCACGCCACTGACCACCCGCGACAACAGGATGCCGAGCAGCAGGCCGGTCATCACCCGGCCGACGATCTGGCCGCGCTGCGCGTCCGGCGCCAGCACCGCCGCTGCGGGCACGATGTCCTGCGCCAGGGTGGCCGTCAGCCCGACAAGCAGGCTGGCCACCAGCAGGCCCGGCAGCTGCCCGGCCATTGCTGCTGCGCCCAGGGCGAGCGCCAGCAGCGCGGACTTCAACAGGATCAGGTGGCGGCGGTCGAAGCGGTCGCCCAGCGGCGCCAGCAGCAGGATGCCCAGTGCATAGCCGAGCTGGGTCAGGGTCGGTACCAGGCCGGCGGCGCGCTCGCCTGCGCCGAGGTCCTGGGCGATCAGGCCCAGCATCGGCTGGCTGTAGTAGAGGGAGGCGACCGAGAAGCCGGCGCCGGCCGCCATTGCCAGCACCAGCGGGGTGGAGGGTGCGGTCGCGGGCGCGGCGGCGACGGATAGCGAAGGGGTAGACATGGGGGAGTCCGGTGGAGGAAGTGGACGTATCCTGCCGGTATTCGCCGAACGTCTGTAGTAGGCTTCATTACATATTCTTCATACGCCATACGCATGAATGACCTCGCAACCGGTGCGGATCGCCTGGATCTGCTGCGCACCTTCCTGCGCATCGTCGATGCCGGTAGCTTGTCTGCCGCGGCCGTGCTGCTGGGCACCACCCAGCCGACAGTCAGCCGACGCCTGCAGGCACTGGAGCGACAGCTCGGCCTGCGCCTGCTGCAGCGTTCCACCCACGGCCTGCAACTGACCGAGGACGGCCTGCGCTGCCAGCGTCATGCACAACGCGTGGTCGACGAATGGGAGTCGCTGCAGGCCGAACTGAACGGCGAACCGGAAACGCTGCGCGGACGCCTGCGGGTGATGGTGCCGCATGCCTTTGGCCAGGCGCAGCTGCTTCCGACCATGCTCGCGTTCCTCGCCCAGCACCCACAGCTGAGCCTGGAGTGGATCCTGGAAGATCGTCGTCCGGATTTCATCGCCGAAGGCATCGACTGCGCGGTGCGTGTGGGACCGGTCGACGAACCGCGCATGGTGGCACTGCCGCTGGCCGAAGTGCCGCGCATCGTCGTGGCAGCGCCCTCGCTGGTGGACGCCACGGCGGTCAGTACGCCGGAACAGGCGCAGGCACTGCCATGGATCTCGCTGGTCACCTACTACCGCGAACGCCTGCTGCTGCATGACGCGCAGGGGCGCGCGCATACCCTTTCGATCAGCCCGCGCCTGCTCAGCGACAACCTGTTCGTGGTGCAGCAGGCTGCACGCGCCGGGTTGGGCGCAGCGGTGGTCTCGGCCTGGCTGGTGGCCGACGACCTCGCCCAAGGGCGTCTGGTGCAGCTGCTGCCGGACTGGCAGGCGCCGGCACTGCCGGTGCATGTCGTGTTTCCTGCCGCGCGCCAGCAGCCGCCGCGGCTGCGCGCCTTCATCGATGCGATGAAGGCCGCACTGCCGCAGCTGCATGGCATGCGGCCGGCACCGCGTTAGGTCATCGGCCGCATCATCCACGCATGGCGTGGATCTACTGCTGATCGCGGGTATGGATATGCCCGGACGGCAACCGGTAGATCCACGCCATGCGTTGCGTGGATTCCGCCCCGCCCCACCCTCAATTGGCCTTCGCCGCCTCCGCATTCCACGCCGCGACCTTGGCCCTGGTATCAGCCAACATCCTGTCCAGCGCAGCGCGGTCATACACGTTGCCGCGCAGGATCACGCTGTCGATCTTCTCGGTGGCGGCAATGTCCTGCAGTGGGTTGGCGGTCAACAGCACCAGATCGGCGGCCTTGCCCTGCGCGACACCACCGTAACGGTCCATCTGGCCGAACCAGGCCGGGCCGGAACGGGTGGCGGCCGACAGCGCCTGCGGCGCGCTCAGGCCTTCCTTCACGAACAGCTGCAGCTCCTGGTGCAGGGCGATGCCAGGGAAGTTGAACGAGTTAAGGAAGCCCGCATCGGTGCCAGCGATGATCATCACGCCGGCCTCCTGCAGCATCGGCAGCACCGCGGCCACCTGGTGGTACTGCGCGTGGCGCGCTTCGATCTGCGCCGGCGTCGCCTTCGCCGCGCGGTCCACGCGCCACTGGTAGGTCGCGCGCAGGCCAGGGCCGATGTAGGCCAGGTACGGATCGTTGGCGTGGTCATCCTGGTCAAGGAAGTCGAGGATGCGGCCACCGTTGAGGGTCGGGGTCACGAATACGCCGCGCTTTGCGAAATCACGGTAGGCATGCATCGCAGTGTCACGGTCGAAGCTGGCGTCGAGGCGCCGGTTGGCTTCGGCACGGTCGATGCGGCCTGCGCCGAAGTCGGCGGCGATCTGCGCTTCATCCTTGCTGCCGGCCTTGAATGCGTAGTCCAGATGCTCGATCGAGGCCAGGCCGGCATCGACCGCCTGCTCCACGGTCAGCGCCATCGGGATGTGGCCCGACGCCTTGAACCCGGCCTTGCGCGCGGCACTGGCCGAGTACAGGAACAGTTCCGGCTTCAGCGTGCTGTCGGTGATCTTCACGAAATCGACCTTGTCGTGCTGCAGGCGGGCGATCGCCTTGTCGGCGTCGGCCTCGCTGCCCACTTCGATCGTGCCCTTCCAGACCGGCTTGATGCCTTCGATCTTCGCGCCGGAACTCAGCAGGCGCGGGCCGAACAGCGTGCCCTTGGCGATCTCGCCACGCCACTGCAGCACCTGCTCGGGCAGATCGCCGGAACAGTCACGCACGGTGGTGATGCCGTGCGCGATGTACAGCGGCAGCAGTGCCTTGTTCTCTTCGATCAGCGCCGGGCCACCGCCGAAATGCACGTGCATGTCCCACAGCCCCGGGATCAGGTACTTGCCCTTGGCATCGATCTGGCGGGCCGCGCTCCACTGGCTGCGCAGCTGCGCATCTGGACCGACGGCGACGATGTCCTCGCCGCGGATCACCACGCTCTGCCCGGCCAGGGTGCTGGCGTGCTCGACATCGACCACGGTGGCATTGCGGATCAGCAGGTCGGCGCGCTCGGCGGCAGACGCCGACAGAGGTGCTACCGCAAGGAGGATGGCAAGGGACAACGGACGGGAACGGAACATGGACAGCATCCTGATGGGCACGCCCAGCGTGCGGGTGGAAGGGGTTTGCATTCAGCGGAGCGCGCCGTGCTGGCGCAGCAAGGTCTCAATTCCGGCATAGCCGCGCTGGCGCGCGTGCGTCAGCGGCGTCACGCCATCGCCGTCGGCAAGCTCCGGGTCGGCACCGGCCTCCAGCAGCAGCTGCACGATCTGCACGTGGCGCGCACCGCCATCGCCGAGCAGGATCGCTTCCAGCAGCGCGGTCCAGTGCAGGCGGTTGACATGGTCCACCGCCACGCCCGCGCGCAGCAGCGTACGTACGGTGGCGACGTGGCCACGCTCGGCGGCCGGAATCAGCGCGGTGCCGCCATAGCGGTTGGTGCTGCGCAGATCGGCGCCATGCGCCAGGGTCATCGCCAGGATCTCATCCAGGCCCCGCGCGCCGGCGTACAGGTAGGCGCTGTCCTGCATCGCGTCCTTGGCATTGACGTCGGCACCGGCTTCGATCAGCTCGCGCGCGGCCTCCACGTTGTTGCCATGCGTGGCCAGCAGCAGCGCGGTGCGGCCCTGGCCATCGCGCGCCTCCAGCGTGGCGCCCTCCTCGATCGCCTGTCGCACCGCATCGGCGTCGCCGCGGCTGGCAGCATCCCGCAGGCGCGCGTCTGCGTCGGCCCGGGACATGGCGGTGCAGGCGGGGGTGACCATGGCCAGCAGGCACAACAGCAGCGCGCGCGCGAAGGGCGCAGGCCAGCCAGCGGAATGATGGACGCGCATGACAGTATCTCCTCGTGTCCGTCGCCACGGAACGCCGTGCGACGGTAGCAACAGCCGCGCATTGCCGGCCCCTGCCCCGCATGGTAGAAGTCGGCCTGGGTATCCAGAAGTGAAATGTTCAAATGCAAGACAGTGCCAAATCGAATAGAACCCTGTTCGAACTGGACCTGCTGCGGGCGCTGGTGATGGTGGCCGACTGCGGCAGTTTCACCACGGCGGCCACGCGCCTGCATTCGACCCAGTCCACGGTCAGCCAGAAGGTGCGGCGGCTGGAGGAACTGGCCGGGCATCGCCTGCTCGAGCGCGGCCATCGCGACGTGCACCCCACCGATGCCGGCCACACCCTGCTCGGCTACGCGCGGCGCATGCTCGACCTGAACGAGGAAATGGCACAGGCGCTGGCCGGCGCGACGGTGGAAACCGCGGTCCGCATCGGCGTACCGGAGGACTTCGTCAACCCGCAGACCACCCGCATGCTGGCCGCCTTCAGCCGCCGCCACCCGCAGGTGAAGCTGGAGATCAGCAGCGGCCTCAGCCGTGACCTGGCGCAGGGCTTCGACCACGGCGAGCTGGACCTGGTGCTGGTCAAGCAGCGCCGCAACAGCCGCCAAGCGGTGCATTGCCGGCGCGAGCCGATGCACTGGATCGACAGCCTGCGCAGCAGCTGCCTGCAGCAGGACCCGCTGCCGCTGGTCACGTTTCCGCCGCGCGGCCTGTACCGCGACGAGATGATCCACGCCGTGGAAGCGCTGGGCCTGCGCTGGCGCATCGCCTTCACCAGCTCATCGCTCAGTGGCATCCAGGGCGCCGTGGCCGATGGCATCGGCATCAGCCTGCTGCCGCGCCGCGCGGTCACGCGCGAGCACCGCATCATCGATGGCGAGCGTGGGCTGCCGGTGGTCGACAACTACGAGATCGGCCTGCTGCATCGTGCCGACGCCGATGATGCGGTGCGGGCACTGGCCAGCGAGCTGTGGCGGCAGGTACAGCGCGAACCGGACTGACCACAGTAGATCCACGCCATGCGTGGATGCCTTTCGCGCATCACGCATCGAAACATGGTCACTCCGCCCGTACGACGGGCAACAATCGCCTCGTAGAGTGCCTGTTGTTTCCGTGCTCCACGGCGCCTTGGCATGTCCGACGAAATTCCCACCCGTTTCGATCCCCTGCCTGCTGCACTGCAGACGCATCTGCAGCACCAGCGCTCGCTGATCGCCGCGCGCGTGGCCGCCAGCTTCCCGACGTTGCCGGTGCAATGGCCGCTGGCCCCCAGCACATTGCAGCGCGTGGTCGATGCCGAGCTGATCGACCGCGCCGACTGCGATGGCTGGGAAGCACTGGGCGTGGCATTCGGTGACACTCTGGCCCAGCGTGTGCCGGGCCTGGCCTGGATGCAGGTGACCGATGCCTGGGGCATCGACGCGGTGCTGCGCTATGCCGACAGCAGCCTGCAGATCGGCGCCAGCACCCTGCTGCTCAAGCGCGTGGAGCAGGGCGAGGTCATCGACATCGCACATCTGCTGGCGTGGCTTGAGGAATTCATCGCCACCCGCGCCGACGATTACGCCTGAAAGGTCGCCGAGCATGGCTCGGCACTACAGGGGGGTGCGCGGCGTGGATCTAGAGCCAGCGGCCATCAACCACCACGCGGCGCTCCACCGGCACCGCAGCCACCGCGGCCGGGCCGTGGTCGGCGCGCACCGCCACGAACGTAGCCGGCAGGCCTTCGGCAATACCGTAGCGCGGTAGACCGATTACCTGCGCGGCATGGGTGGTGACCATGTCCAGCGCCAGCATCAGGTCGGCGTCGGTGTAGAACCCGGAACGGTAGCCCAGCAACATCGCGCGCTGCAGCAGGTCGCCATTGCCATACGGCCACCAGCAGTCGCGGATGTTGTCATTGCCTGCGAACACGCGCACACCGGCATCATGCAGCGCGCGCAGCGGCGGGAACGGATGATCGCCCGGCGCGTTGCTCATGATCGCCACACCCGCCGTGGCCAGTGCTTCGCCCACCTGCAGCGCGCGCGCCAGCGGCACGTCGCCCAGCGAATAGGCATGGCTGACCGCAACCCGCCCCTGCAGGCCGGCAGCCCGCGTCCGCGCCGCGATGCGCAGCAGCTGGGCCAGGCCGGTTTCGCCGGGCTCGTGCAGATGGATGTCCAGCTGCACGCCGTAACGCTCGGCCAGGCCGAACAGCAGCGCCAGCTGGCCTTCGGCATCACCATCGAGCGTGGTCGGGTCGATGCCGCCGAGCACCTCCACGCCCGCGGCAAGCGCCTGCTCCAGTACGGCGGCGGTGCCGGGACAGGACATCACCCCGGCCTGCGGAAACGCCACCAGCTGGATCCGCATGATGTCGGCGCAGCGCAGTGCCGCCTCGCGCACTGCTTCGAGATGGCCGAGACCGGTGCTGGCGTCGATATCGACATGGCAGCGCATCGCCACGGTACCGAAAGCACTGCATTGGCGGATCAGCGCCTCGGCACGGTCCACCATCGGTGCCGCATCCGCCACCGCCGCCTTCTCCACCGCCAGCCGCTCACGCAGGCTGTTCACCGGCTGGTGCGGGTGCCAACGGTCGCCGACAAAGCTCTTGTCGAGGTGAATGTGGCCGTCGACCAGCCCGGGCAGCACCGCGAAGCCCTGCAGGTCGACGCATTCCGCTCCGTCATCCGGCGCGGTCTCGCCATTGAGCCCGCTGATGCGGCCATCACGGATATGGAAATGCAGTGGCGCACCGTCGCGGTCGACACCGCCATGGACGAACTGGAGGGTCATCGGGAACTCCCGGGATGCCAAGAATGGCGCCATCGTGCGCCTCGCCACAGCCATCGGCCAACGAAATATCTGGATGGCACGCATTCATCAGAGCGATGACTGCCCTGCGACAACCGGTCGCAGCCACGCCGTGCACACCCCTGAACGGGTAACATGGGCGCCTGTTTCCGCTGTGATGCCGCATGGGCCCGTCCGACCGCCACGATCGTCTCCGCCGCTGGCAGGCCGCGTCCCTGCTTGCCGCCGCCCCGATCGCCAGCCTGTCCGCCACTGATGCGGCGGCCGCTGCGCCGCTGCAGTCGCCGCCGGGCCAGCAGCGCATTGCCCCGGCTGCACTGGTCGAGCGCCTGCACCAGCGCGTGCTGTCCGGACAGAGCGCCACTGCCACGCTGGAACACTGGTGTGCCGAACATGGCCTGGCCGAACAGGCGCGGGTCCGCGCGGTGCGTGTGCACGGCCAGGACAAGCCTGCCCCCGCCGATGTGCTGCAGGCGCTGGGTGTGAAGCCGGGTGCCGACCTGCGCTATCGCCGCGTGCAGCTGGTCTGCGGCAGCCGCGTGCTGTCCGAGGCCGACAACTGGTACCTGCCCGGCCATCTCAGCCCGGCCATGAACCAGGTGCTGGACAGCACCGACGAACCCTTCGGTCGCGTGGTCGGCCCGCTCGGTTTCCAGCGCCAGACCTTGGCCGACCAGACGTTCTGGCCGCCGCGGGGCGAAGGCGACCGCGGCGTGATCCTGGAGGTGCGTGCCCTGTTGCGCGACCCCCAGCAGCAGCCTTTCAGCTACGTCATCGAGTCGTACCTGCAGCAGGCACTGCCCTAGGCCGCCGGCGCGCGCCATCACAGCGGATAGGGACACAGCAGAAGGCCCGGCATTGCCGGGCCTTCTGTCTGCCCGCCCGATCAGCGGAACCGGTAGTCCAGCTGCACCCAGTACTGGCGGCCATACGGGTCGTAGTTGCCGACCGGGTAGAACGGCCAGCCGCCACCGTTCCTGTCCGCCGGCGGGCGGCTGTCGCGCAGGTTGTTCACGATCACGCCCACCGACAGGTTCTCGCCGAACTGGCGGAACACGCTGGCGTTGTACGTCATGTACGGCGCGATGCGGCCACTGCCATCGGTCTTCGGCAGCGAGCCGAAGCGGTTGCCGTACAGTGTAGTGGTCCAGTCACCCTGGTTCCAGGTGATGCTGCCGTTGGCCTTGCTGCGCCACTGGTAGTCATCCAGCGAATTGCGGATGTCACGCTCCGGATCATCGGAGAACTGCCGGTACTTGTGCTCCAGCACCACGGTGTAGGCCAGGCGCGTGGTGAACCGGCCATAGTGGCCGGCATCGAAACGCCAGTTGCCCTTCAGGTCCAGGCCGCGCACCGATTCGGAGGCCGCGTTGATCGGGTTGATCAGCACGCGGGTTACCTGGTCCGGCTGCACCGTGGCATTGGACGGGTTGCGGATCACCCGCGACAGCGCGTCCTGGCACAGCGGTGAACCGATATCGCGTGCTTCGCCACCCAACGTGCGGCTCAGGCGGCAATCGGCTTCATCACGAAGAATACGGCTGGTGTCGAGGCTGGTGACCTCATTGTCGATACGGATGTCGTAGTAGTCAGCACTGAAATCCAGCCCGGACAGCGGCGACCAGACCACGCCGAAACCATAGGATTTGGCGGTTTCCGGCTGCAGCTGTGCGTTGGCGCGGTTGCTGTAGTCGATCGACAGGCCGTTGTAATCGCAGTTGTCATACGACTGGCCTGCGGTGCGGCAGCGCCAGTAATCGGTCATGCCCGGGTTGTAACCACGCGTCTCGGTCGCGAACACGTAGTTCATGTCCGGCGCCCGGAAGCTGGTGGCAGCGGTACCACGGATCAGCAGGCTCTCGATCGGGCGGAACTCGACGCCGAAGCTCCAGGTCGCCTTGCCGATGTGCTCACCACCGGCACGGTACTGGTCATAGCGCCCGGCCAGGGTGGTGGTGAGCGACTGCAGCAACGGCAGCTGCAGCTCCACACCTGCGGCGTAACGGTCACGCTCGCCACCGGCGCCGACGCCTGCACTGGTGTTCCAGAATTCACCGGTGCCCAGTCGCGGGTCCGGTCGATTGCGATAGCCCTGGCTGCCAGCCTCGACCACCGCGGCCAGCGCAGCGTCGCCACCGGGCAGTGCGAACAGCCGGCCGTTGACGCTGGCGCTGAAGGTCTGCAGCCACGCCGCGTTGCGGCTCTCCTGGTAGCCGGACAGGCTCTGGTACTCGTTCGGGCTCAGCGGCTGGAACAGGCGCGCCGGATCCGGCGCATAGACCTCTACGCCATTGCGCACGCCCAGCTTCGGGCCAAGCAGGTATTCGTTGATACCGGCCAGCAGCACCGGGCGGCGGGTGCGGTTCTCGTAACGCGAGCGGCTGTACACCGCCTCATAGTCCCAGCCAGTGTCGCCGATCTGGCCGCGCGCGCCGACGTTGAATGACCATGAGTTTTCCAGGAAGCGGTTGGCGTTGCGCGGCAGGCCACCGATTTCCTCGGGCGCAAAGCGGCGGTACCAGCTTTCCAGGTTGCCGGTGGTCTGGTTGTAGAAGTAGTTGCGCGCCGAGGTCCAGGTGGGCGCACGGGTGTTGTTGGTGATGCGTGCACTGCCCACGGCCAGATCGGCGAACAGGTCGGTGGTCTCGTTGACGTGGAAGGTCAGCAGGCCGTAGCCGTTGAGGTTGCGCTTCTCGGTCTGCACCGTCCAGTAGCTGGCGGCGGCCTCGTTGCTGCCGCAGTACCAGCCCTGGCGCGGGTTGAAGGCACGGAACACGCTGCCGCCATAGATGTCCGACGCCGCGTCGCAGCCATTGGCGCCCGGATCGATGTTGCGACCGGTAGCGGCGTTGCGGCGATACGCGATCGCGGTCGCCTGCGGCGCCTTGCCGGCGGGGTCATCATCCAGCGAGTCCATGAAATCGCGCTGGCGCGCATGGATCGCCTTGCGCACGTCGAACTCGAAGCCGAACAGGGCATCCCAGCGCTCGCCGGAACTGCCACCGACCACCTGCGCGCGCTGGTTGTCACCCCCGCCCTGCTGGGTGCCGCCGGCCCGCACGTTCACGTCCACGCCCTCAAAGCGGTCCTTGAGGATGATGTTGACCACACCGGCGATGGCATCGGAGCCGTACACCGCCGACGCACCGGCCGCCAGCACCTCGATGCGCTCGATCAGCGCACTGGGGATGTTGGCCAGGTTGACCACGTTCACCGAGCCCTCGTAGGCCAGCGGATAGTCGGCCTGGCGGCGGCCGTTGACCAGCACCAGCGTGCGGTTCGGGCCCAGCCCGCGCAGGTTGATGGTGTTGGCGGCCGGGGTGAAGGTATTGCCGAAGTCCTCGCCCTGCACGTTGCCGGTGTTCTCGGTCAGCGCGCTCAGCGCATCGAAGGCATTGCGGTAGCCCTGCGCGTCGATCTGCTCGCGGCTGATCACCGTCACCGGCGAGGGCCCCTCGACACTGGCGCGCGGAATGCGCGAGCCGGTGACCTTCACTTCCTGCAATGTGGTGGGCGCGCTTTCCTGCGCGAAGGCCGGCAGCGAAACCAGCATCAGGGACGACAGTGCGAGCACCAGCGGACGCGGGCGCAGCGCCTTGGGGGAGGCGGACATGGGCTTCCTGGGGGGAGTTGGGCGGGTAGTAGCGGGAGCGGCCTGTGGGGCACATAACGATCCCGTAACGAAAGTGTCCTGAATGGGTGGTTTCAACGGAAATGACCAGGCCTGATGGCCTTATGCCTGAACCGAATCAGTCCCCCGGCGCCGCTCACCGCATTTTTGCAATGTTTTGAATGGTGCAGGGGGGCGGGCACGGCCATCGTGCCGGGGATGATGATCCCGTATCCCACCCCGCTTCTCCCCCCGTTGCGGCCGGTGCTGCGCCGTCACCTGCTGCAGCTGCAGGCCGCACCGGTCACCCTGCGCCCGTTCCAGCGTACCGACCTGCCGCGCTGGCGCTTGTTCGATGATCGCCGCCGGCGCGGCCGACGCCATCCGGCGGGTATCGACGAGGAAGCCCGCTTCCTGGCCCACATGCACCGTTCGCGGCTGGAGCAGGACAACGATCAGCTGATGCTGGGAGTATTCGATGACGAGCACGGCACAGTACTGGACCAGTTGCATGTCCGCCTGCAGTGCTTGCAGACGCGCTGCGCCGAGCTGCTGTCGCTGCAGCATTGGCACCCGCACGCGGATGCAGCGCTGCGGGCGCTGTGCCCGTTCCTTTTCGAGGATGTGGGCGTGCACCGCCTGTTCGTGATGCTGCCACCGGACTGCAGCAGCCCGTTCGCCACTGCACTGCACGCCTTCGGCTTCGAACAGGAAGGGCTGCTGCGCGACCATCACCTGGATCTGGACGGTTGGCAGGATCGCCAGCTGCTGGCGCTGACCGCGCCGGTCTGGCGCAGCCGCCAGCACCCCGAGAGTTAGCGGACCCGCTCCAGCGATGCGCCTGCGCCGGTCAGCACCGCGCAGGCGTGGTCCTGCAGCTCTTCAGCGCTGGCCTCGTTACCGGTGCCGGGGTCCACACGGGTGGCCAGCAGGATGAAACCCGGGCCACCCTGCACCGGATCCCGTCCCGCCACCACCAGGCTCCACTGGCCCACGTCGTCCACGCCGGCGAGGTCATAGGCCAGCAGATTGAGCGGATTGGCGGTCAGTTCCGCGCCCGGCAACAGGCGGGCCTGGTACTGATGACCACGCAGCGGCACCGGCAGCGGTGCCCAGCGGCTGCCCAGGGCAGCGGCATGCGCGTCCAACGCCTGCAGCACGTCGGCACGCAGGCAATCCACGTGGATGTGCAGCTGGTGCTGCGAACGGCCGTGCGGCGAGTTCAACGCCAGGCTCGCGACGTTGCGCGGCAGCGGTTGCCGCAAGGCCTGCTCGGTGTGGCTGCGCGCCTGCCAGGCCGCAGCAAAGTAGTTCGGTGCACCGCGCTGGTACAGGCTGCGGCTCTCGATACCGCTGACCTTGTCCAGCGGCATCAGCAGGAACTGGTAGTCGCCGTGCGCGTCCTTGACCAGCACATCGCGGCGGTCTGCGGCCGGCTCCACCCGCAGGCAGTCACCCCGCGGCCCTCCAGCGCCACGGCAGTCACGCTCGATCAACCGCCACAGCGCATCGGCATGAGCCGGTGGCGGCGGCGCGCTTGCACAGGCAGACAAGAGCAGAAGGGACGGCAGCAGGAAGGGGCGCAGGGACACGGAAACAACTCACGGAACAGGCACGGCACACAGCGCCGCGCTGCATTCTAGCCAGTGCGCTGCTGCAATCAGTAGGTGCCGAACGGCACTTCAACCACGATCGGTGCCTCGCCCTCACCCGCCTGCAGGCTGTAGCGATCCAGCGCGCCGTCGTCATCGGCGTGCGGCTGACGCTGGAAATGCAGCGGATAGCGAATGTCCCCCAGGCGGACGGCGCTGCCGTCGGCCTCCAGCGCGGCACCTTCGGGAATAAGCAGCCCGCCCAGGTCGCTGTAGGCGCCCGGCACGTCGGCGAAGCTGTAGTCGGCCAGTTCGTCCACCCGTTGCATCGCATAGACGTGCGGCACATAGGGACGTACCGGGCTGCGGCCATTGCTCAGGTCGGTCACCCAGGCCTGCGGCAGGTGGTACTGCTCACGCAGCGCGGCCACCCCCAGCGAGGGGCTGGCCACCTGCAGGCAGCACACCGTCCGCTTGCCTTCACGGTCGAGGATAGCGAAACGGTCGCCACGGGTCGCCGCCTGCGGCAGCATGGCAAAGGCCAGATTACGCTGCGCAGGCTCGTAGCCCGCTTCGGTCTGCAGGTTGCGCCAGGCGCCGAACACCGGGGTTTCGACCGCCGCAGGTTCCGGATCGGCAGCGGAGGCGGCAGACGCCACGCCCAGCAACGACAGCGCCAGCGCCAGCGCCAGCGCCAGCGCCGTCATCGTCTTGTTCTTGCCGCGGAAACTGCCTGACGTCATACCGTACCCAACACCTGCGCCGGAAGGGCCCGGCCTGCCTGCTGGCGTACTGCCAGCCATTGCTCCCACTATGCAATGACCACGCTGTGCCGGCAATGACCGGATCGCTGACGCCTTTCGCACGCCCGGTGCTATCGTTCCCGTCATCTTCCCCTGCGCAGGAGCGCTCGCATGTCCGCATTCCGTCTGTCCCTGTTGCTGCCGGCCTCTGCCCTGCTGCTGTCGGCCTGCGTCAGCACCCCTGGCCCGGAAGTCAAAGGCAGCGGCCGCTGCGACGCCAGCCAGCTGGGCTGGGCGATCGGCCAGCCGGCCAATGAGCCCAACATCCGCCGCCTGTCCCGCGAGAGTGGTGCCGGCCTGGTCAACCCGATCGGCCCCAGCACCATCACCACCAAGGACATCCGCCAGGACCGCCTGCGCGTGTTCGTGGACAAGGACAACGTCATCACCGCCACCCGCTGCGAGTAAGCGCCGCCTCAGTTTTTGTAGAGCCGAGCCCACGCTCGGCTGCTCTGCGGCCGGGCCACGCGAGAACCCGAGTCGAGCATGGCTCGACTCTACACTTCAGGGTTCGGTATAGCCGGCGCAGTCCGGCAGCGCCTGGTCCGGGTGGAACATGCCCTCGCGGAAGTGGAACAACCGCGTATAGGTGCACGCCGGATCCTGCTCGGTGCGCAGGTCTTTCTTCTTCAGCGGCCCCTTGGCCAGCGAATCCTCGAAGCGCGAAACACCGGCCGGGAACCGGGTCGCCACGGTCTGGTAGCGCAGCACCGGCATACCCTCGGCAGCCGTGTCCAGCGCCAGCTTCGCCGAGAAGCCGTATTCGTCGTGGCAGGCACCGGCGCGCTGCCTGATGTCCTGCTCGCTGAAACAGGCGCGGATCATCGCATTGCCCAGCCATGGCACGGTCAGCACGTCGTCGTCCACCTGGATGTCGTCCTGCAGGTGGCGCACGCGTGCCAACTGCAGCGTGGACGCATCGGCACCTCCACCGGAGTACATGGTGCTGAACGTGACGATGCCGCCCACCAGCACATTCTGGCGGGCGCGCTGCTGCGGGTCGGTCACCGGTTCATCGCTGCCCACGCCAGGGGCCAGCCGCACGATCCATGGCCACAGCGACAGCTCGCTTTCCTGCGGCACGTCGATGCTGACGTGGTAGGTGTGCGGCTTGCCCCGGCCCTGCACCTTCTCAAGCACTTCCAGCACGCTCGGCCGGTCACCCTCCTCGGCAACCGGTTGCACGCGCATGCACCAGTTGCCGTCCCGCGTGCAGTCATAAAGCCCCGACGGTCCAGTCTCACTCGCGATCAGCACCTGTCCCAGCGGCTCCATCACATTGCCGGCGGTATCGCGCTGCTGCGGCAGGATCGCGGACTGGGCCAGCGCCAGCAGCGGGGTCGCCAGCAATGCGACGCCCATGGTCGTGCGGGCAACGATGATGGGCATTGAGGAGATTCCTGCTCGTGGGATCCAGATGGTAACCGCTGCCGTTGTAGAGTCGAGCCATGCTCGACTGCTGTCTGTCGGAAAGAGCAGCCGAGCATAGGCTCGGCTCTACAGCAAAGCCAGTTTGTATCCGTCAATGCCCACTACAGTCGCAGCCACCCCACCCCTTGGCCTTCGAGGTCTGGCCGATGCCCGGGTTGAACGTATTGCTCGGGTCCAGCTGCCTGTAGAAGCCCGCCAGCGCAGGCTTGGCAGGGTACAGGTGGCCGACATTGTGCTCGGCCGGATACTCGGCGCCACGCTGGTCCAGCAGCGCCCACATCGCATGCTCGATCGCCATCGGGTCTTCACCTTTGCGCGCGATGTAGTCCTGGTGGAACACGTGGCACAGGAAGTGGCCGTAGTACAGCTTGTGCAGCAGGCGCGCGTCGATATCCGCCGGTAGCTGCTCGAACCAGTCGGCGTCGTCACGTCGCAGCGCGATGTCCAGCGCGACGATGTCCTGCACCTGGTCACGATGCACTTCACGGTAGCGCACTGCGGCACCGGCCACGGCAAAGCGATGCAGGAACGCCTTGCGCCCCTCCTCTGCCGTGCAGTGGAAATACCCGCCTTCGTGGCCAGCGAAGAAGTCGCGCAGCCAGGCTTCGGTTTGCGCTGCGTCCTGTGCGGACACCTTCAGCAGCAGGTGATGCTCATAGCGCTGGCGGAACTCGCCCATGCGCTTGGGCAGGTGCGAGGGCAGCAGGCCCGTCAGCACCTGCATCACACGGTCGGTCACGCCGCGCAGGCCCAACCGCTCGAACCAGCCATCGACACGGCTCTTCAACGCGAACGCGGCGGGCACGCGGGAAGTGCCAAGGCGGTCGATCAGCAGGAAGCTGTCCTTGCCGTAGCGCTCGCCGATGTCATAGGCATCGCGGTGGATGTACTCACCGGCAATCGGCAGGCGCTCGAAGCCGGTCAGCAGCTGGCGCCGGATCGCCGTGAGGCTGCCGGTGCGGTTGCTACCGATGTAGAAGACCTCGGCGGCCTCCTTCTCGAAGGTATCCAGGCGCACCGCGAACACCGCCAGCTTGCCGGCCGAACCGGCCGCTTCGTAGTGGCGACTGGGATCGGCGTTGAAACGTGCGGGGGTATCGGCATCGACCTTGCGCACTTCCTCGGCATAGCGTGAATCGGAAGCCGCACGGCCGTCGCCATTGCCCACGTCGGCGGCCGTGTAGTCACCGGCCTGCAGGCGCTGCAGGATCTGCTCGGGCGTATCACCCAGCGCGATGTCCAGATGATTGACCAGCTGCAGCTGGCCCTGCGCATCGACCTGCGCATACAGTGCCAGCTCGGTGTAGGCCGGGCCACGGCGAACCAGCGCACCGCCGGAGTTGTTGCAGATGCCGCCCAGCACCGAGGCACCGATGCAGGACGAGCCGATCACCGAATGCGGTTCGCGACCCAGCGGGGCCAGCGTCTGCTCCAGGCGGTCCAGCGTGGCACCGGGCAGGCACAGCACCTGGCGGCCTTCGTTCAACAACTGGATGCCGGTCAGGCGCAGCGTGCTGACCAGCACGATCGGCCGGCCATAGTCATCACCGTCCGGGGTCGAGCCGCCGGTCAGGCCGGTGTTGGCCGCCTGCAGGATGATCGCCGCGCCGCCCTGCACCGCAGCCTGCAGCACGCGCCACAGTTCCAGCAGCGTACCCGGGCGCACTACGGCCAGCACCGGGCCATCGCCGAAGCGGTAGCCGCGACGGAAGCGGCGCGTGGCCTTGTCACCGGTCAGTACATGGCGACCGCCGACCGTATCGCGCAACTGCGCCAGCACCGCATCGTGGCCACTCATGGCAGGCTGGCCAGCGAATCGCGGCCGATGTCGGCGATGCGGCGCGCGCCGGTCAGCGTCATCGCCACGCGCATTTCCTTGGCGATCAGGTCCAGCAGGTTGGCCACCCCGGGTTCGCCCTGCGCAGCCAGCGCATAGACGAAGGCGCGACCCAGCAGCACGGTGTCGGCACCCAGCGCCAGCATGCGCACCACGTCCAGGCCGGTACGGATGCCCGAATCGGCGAGAATCTTCAGGTCGCCCTGCACCGCGTCGGCGATGGCCGGCAGTGCGCGTGCGGTGGACAGCACGCCGTCCAGCTGGCGGCCACCGTGGTTGGAGACCACGATGCCATCGGCACCGAACTTGACCGCATCACGCGCGTCATCCGGGTCGAGGATGCCCTTGATCACCATCGGGCCCTTCCAGAATTCGCGGATCCACTCCAGGTCCTTCCAGGAAATGGAGGGATCGAAGTTGCTGCCCAGCCAGCCGATGTAGTCCTCCAGCCCGGTCGGGTTGCCGCGGTAGGTGGAGATGTTGCCCAGGTCATGCGGGCGCCCGAACAGGCCCACGTCCCACGCCCAGTGCGGATGGGTGATGGCCTGGCCGATACGGCGCAGCGAGGCGTTCGGGCCGCTCATGCCGGAGTGTGCATCGCGGTAGCGCGCACCCGGCACCGGCATGTCCACGGTGAACACCAGCGTGGTCACGCCCTCAGCCTGTGCCCGCTCCAGCGCATTGCGCATGAAGCCGCGGTCGCGCAGCACATACAGCTGGAACCACATCGGCCGCTGGATGGCCGGGGCGACTTCCTCGATCGGGCACACCGATACAGTGGACAGGGTGAACGGGATGCCGCGGCTGTCGGCCGCGCGCGCTGCCTGTACTTCACCGCGCCGGGCATACATGCCGGTCAGGCCGACCGGCGCCAGCGCCACCGGCATCGCCAGTCTTTCGCCGAACAGCTCGGTTTCCAGGCTCAGGTCGGACATGTTGCGCAGGATGCGCTGGCGCAGCGCGATGTCGGACAGGTCGGAAACGTTGCGCTTCAGCGTGTGCTCGGCATACGCGCCGCCATCGATGTAGTGGAACAGGAACGGCGGCAGCCGGCGTTGCGCTGCGGCACGGTAATCGGTGGAGGCGGAGATGATCATGGGGTCAACCGTGTGGGGAAGGCAGGCGCGAGGCCCGCGCACGCCGGGCTTCGTTGTCATCGAGGGTGCGCAGCGTGGTGTGCACGAATTCGAGGTGGGCATGCGCGGCGGCGCGCGCGCGTTCGGGGTCGCCCGCCAGCACCGCGTCCATCATCTCGCGGTGCTGGTCGGACAACGGCGAGAAGGTCCTCGCCGAGGTGTAGAGCTTTTCGCGGCTCTGCGAGATGTTGGTCTGCAGCAGTTCGAACAGCCCGCGCATCACCTGCAGCAGCACCAGGTTGTGCGAGGCCTCGGCGATGGACAGGTGGAAGGCCGCGTCGGCCTCCGCCTCGCCGGTGGGGTCGTCCTTGCCGTGCGCGTCCATCATGGTCTGGAAGGCCTGTGCGATGCGCGCGCGGTCCTCGTCGGTGGCACACAGCGCCGCATGCCAGGCGGTGGCACCTTCCAGCGCGTGGCGGATCTCCAGCACGTCGAAGCGGTATTCCGGGTCGCCCTGGAACAGCGGCAGGTACGGCGCCAGCGGTTCATCCAGCGCCTGCCGCGCGCGTGCCGCAGGCTCGGCCACGTAGGTGCCGCCACCGACCCGTGCGGTCAACAGACCCTGGCTGGCAAGCTGCGCGATGGCCTCGCGCAGCGCGGTGCGCGAGACCCCCAGCTGCACCGCCAGGGTGCGCTCGGCCGGCAGCCGGTCGCCCGGCCGCAGCTGTTGTTCCTGCACCAGGCCGCGCAGCTGCGCAGCCACCTTGTCCGAAATACGTTGCGTGCTCATGGCGCCATTGTGGCCCGAAGCGCGCAGCGGGTGGTCGGCCAGCCGCGCATGGCTCAAGGAATCATCCAGGTCAGCCAGTAAGCCTGGGCCAGGGTGATCAGGCCGACCATTGTGGTGAAGATCAGGCTGTGCTTGACCGTGAAGCGGAACAGATCCGATTCCTTGCCGGCCAGGCCGACCGCCGCGCAGGCAATGGCGATCGACTGCGGCGAGATCATCTTGCCGGTGACACCACCGGTGGTGTTGGCCGCTACCAGCAGCACGTCGGACACGCCGATCTGCTGTGCGGTGGTGGCCTGCAGTGCCGAGAACAAGGCATTGGACGAGGTGTCCGAGCCGGTCAGGAACACGCCCAGCCAGCCCAGAAACGGTGAGAAGAACGGGAACGCGTCGCCGGTGTGCGCCAGTGCCAGCGCCAGCGTCGCCGACAGGCCCGAATAGTTGGCGATGAAGGCGAAGGCGAGCACCATGCCGATCGAGTAGATCGGCATGCGCAGCTCACGCACGGTTTCGCCGAAGGTGCGCAGCGCCGAACGGGCCGGCATGCGCAGCGCGATGATCGCGATCACCGCAGCGAGGATGATCGAGGTACCGGTGGCCGAGAACCAGTCGAACTTGTAGACGGCTTCGTAGCTCAACGGTGCATCCACGATCGGCGGCATCTTCTGCACCATCTGGTCCAGGCCCGGCACCGGGATCTTGAGCACCCAGCTTTCCAGCGGGCCATCCGCCGCGAACAGCGACTTGAACGGCTTGATGCTCCACAGCGTGACCATCGCGGTGAGGATCAGGAACGGCGACCACGCCCTGGCGATCTGGCCGACGCTGTGGCGCGGTGCCTCCAGTGCCTGTGCGGCCGCCTCGGCGCTGGTTTCGGTGTCGAAACGGAAGATCCGTACCGGCTTCCAGCGGCGCAGGAACAGGGTCAGGCACACCAGCGACGCCAGCGACGCGGTGATGTCCGGCAGTTCCGGGCCGATGAAGTTGGAGGTCAGGTACTGCGCGATGGCGAACGAGCCACCCGCAACCAGCACCGCCGGCCACGTTTCCCTGATGCCGCGCCAGCCATCCATGATCGCCATGATCCAGAACAGCACGATGATGGTCAGGAACGGCAGCTGGCGGCCGGCCATCTGGCCGATCTCGAATGCGTCCAGGCCGGTGACCTGCCCGGCCACGATGATCGGAATACCCATTGCACCGAACGCCACCGGCGCGGTGTTGACGATCAGGCACAGGCCGGCGGCATACAGCGGCTTGAAGCCCAGCCCGACCAGCAATGCTGCGGTGATCGCCACCGGCGCACCGAAACCGGCCGCGCCTTCGAGGAAGGCGCCAAAGGCGAAGCCGACCATCAGCATCTGCAGGCGCTGGTCTTCGGTCACCGACAGGATCGAAGCGCGGATGATGTCGAACTGCCCGGTCTTGACCGAAACTTTGTAGAGGAACACCGCACCGATGATGATCCAGGCAATAGGCCACAGGCCGTAGACGAAGCCGAAACCGGCCGCGCCCAGCGCCTGGGCCAACGGCATGCGGTAAAACAACAGCGCCACACCAAGCGCGATGGCCACGGTGATCGTGCCGGCGAGCCAGCCCTTCATGCGCAGCACGGCCAGGGCAACGAAGAAGAACGCGATCGGCAGCAGCGCGATCAGGCTGGACAACCACAGGTTGCCGGCGGGGTCGTACAGGTGTTGCCAGGGCTGCATGAAGATTCTCGACTGGGAACGGAGGAGCCCACCGCAAGCGGTGGGTCGCCGTGGCCGTCGATCATTGGTATTACCATTGATGATTTCGATCAGACCACTTGTAGCAGATTTAACCGCCACTCCGACGATGAGCCTATTAGACCATAGGGCTAGCCGTCATATTGGTCCGACCATTACAAACGTCATGGTAGTGCCGGCCGCTGGCCGGCAACGCGACCTTCCCTACGAAATCCGCTTCTCCAACCGCCGCATCACCGCCAGCACCAGCACGCACAGCACGCTCACCCCGATCGCGATCACGTACTTGCTGATACCCACCGCAATCCCGATGGCCGCCGCCATGATCAGCGAGCTGGCCGTGGTCAGCCCGCTGACCTGGTCCTCGCGCGAGCCGCGCAGGATGGTGCCGGCAGCAACGAAGCCTACGCAGGCCACCACGGCCTCGATGAGGCGTACCGGGTCGACCTGCAGCAGGTCGCGGTAGCGCTCCTGCTGGAAATGTTCGGCCACCGAGTCGCCGAGGCCAACGATCAATGCTGCTGCTCCGGCAATCAGCATGTGCGTACGCAGGCCAGCGGCGTGCTTGCCCATCTCGCGCTCGACGCCGAGCACGCCGCCGAACAGCATCGCTGCGGCAACGCGCAGCAGGATCGAGACATCCTGGGTAAGTTCCATGGGAAAGCTCCGGAATTTTCCCGGAGCGTCGCGCGACGATCGTGGGACGGCGGTGAAGGCGATGGCACGCCTTCTTCACCGCACGCTTTCATCCACGCATGGCGTGGATCTACTGACCGCATTCGCTCACTGCGCCAGATAGCCACCATCGATGGCATAGTACGCGCCGGTCGCGAACGAGGCATCGTCGCTGGCCAGCCAGGCTACCAACGCGGCCACTTCCTGCGGCGTACCCAGCCGCTTCAACGCGTGCCGCCCTTCCAGCGTGGCGCGCACCTTCGGGTCCATTTTCTCCAGCAGTGGCGTGCCGATGAAGCCCGGACCCACCGCGTTGACACGGATGCCGTCGCCCGCATGTTCCCACGCTGCGGTCTGGGTCAGCCCGACCACGCCGTGCTTGGCCGCCACGTACGCGGTGGAACCGGCATAGCCCACCTGGCCCAGGATCGAGGCCATGTTGATGATGCTGCCGCCCGTGCCGGCCGCGCGCATGGCCTGGATCTGCGCACGCTGGCACAGGAACACGCTGGTGAGGTTGACATCGATCACGCGCTGCCAGCCATCGATAGGATAGTCACCGCTGGCCGCGGCCGGCCCGCTGATGCCGGCGTTGTTGACCGCCACGTGCAGGCCGTCGAGTTCCTTGATCGTGCGCTGCACCGCTGCCTCCACCGCCGCGTCGTCGGTGACGTCCAGCGCGATGCCGATGGCCTGTGCACCCGCATCCCGCAACTGCGCCACGGTGGCATCGACCGCATCCTGCTTCAGATCCCAGACCGAGATCCGCGCGCCGGACGCCGCCAGGGTCTGCGCCACAGCCAGGCCTATACCGGACACGCCGCCGGTCACGATCGCGGTCTTGCCGGTGAGCTGGTAGTCAATCATCTGCGTTCTCCATCAGTGGGGGTATCGAAGTGGCCTGCAACAGCCAACCGCCCCACCCTACGCGCGCGCCCGTGACGGCCAGGCTGACATCGCATCTTCAGGTGATCGTTCCAGCCATAAGACCTCAACTGAAGTTTATGTATGGAATTACGTACGGATATGCATGCAAAACGCCGGCGTATGTTCGGCGGCATTTTCACTTTGGCCGTAATCGCCAATCGTTTTGACCTTATTGAGGTCAAAAGCGCGCGAATCGCGGCGACAATGGGAAACACTTCCAGTTTCTTCGACACATCCAATTCAACCTGTGTTTGCGCAGAGCGATGTCCCGATATTTCACTTTTGCTGATTACCGCCACTTCGGCGAACGCCATGGCTACGACTACCGGATCGAAGGGAGTGAACTGCGCGACGACCAATGGGCAGGGCGTGGCGACGTCCACGAGCAGTCACTGCGCGGTGGCCTGGGCCTGATCGCCTCGGACGTGCACAACCGGTTCACCTACACGGCCACCGCTGTGCAAGGTGCCGGCCTGACCATCCGCCTGATGCTGCAGGGCGAAGTGGATGTCCAGTTTCCTCGTCGCAAGGGGTTCACGCTGCGCGCCGGCACAGGCATGACCACAAGTCACCATGAACCTGTTTCCATGGCCGGTCTGCATCCTGGTGGCAGCCACCTGCGCGGGGTCAGCTTGAGCGTACCGGCCGACCTGGACGTGGACATGCTGCGCCTGCCGGCACTGCAACGGGTCCTTCATTCCCCTCTGCAGTGCCGCCACTGGGCCATTCCGCATGCCTTGCTGCCAACGCTCGCCCAATTGTTCGACAGTCCCTGGCAGGACGACATCGATGCGCTGTGGCGCGAAGGCGTGGCCCTGCAGGTGTTGGCCGTCGGCCTCCAGGCCGAGGATATGCAGACCGAGCATGTACGCACACTGCGCGCCGGCCAGCGCGAGCGGCTGGAGCGCGTGCGTGCCTACCTGCATGACGACCCCAGCCATGCCCACAGCCTGATCGAACTGGCCCAGCTGGCCTGCATGAGTCCCAGTTCGCTGCGCCGCCACTTCGCACAGCAGTATGGAAGCTCGGTGTTCGACTATCTGCACGAACAGCGCATGCGCCACGCCGAACAGGGCCTGCGCGAGGACGGCTGGACAGTTGAACAGGCCGCTGCGGCCTGTGGTTACCGCCATCCCAGCAACTTCGCTGCGGCGTTCCGCAAGCGTTTCGGACTGGTGCCCAGCCGCTGGCGCACGGGCCCATCGAAGGTGGACTGAAGGCCCGGGCCCTGGCAGGTGTCGACCTTGGTCGACACGCTCCTGCGCCATCGCGGATGCCGGCCAGCGGCCGGCACTACCAACGCCGCCGGGCATGGCCCGGCGCTACCGACCCCGCACATCCTGGGGTAGCGCCGGGCCAGGCCCGGCGTCACCCTGGCCGCTTCAATACACCGGCAGATCGATGTAGCTCGCCTGTGCCGCGCTGTGCCAGACCCGCTGCGTGGCCTTCTGGTAATCGCCCGGCCTGGCCAGGTAAATATTCGGCACGTAAGTCTGCGGGTTGCGGTCATACAGCGGGAACAGGCTGGACTGCACCTGCACCATCACCCGGTGGCCCTTCTGGAACGTGTGGTTGGCGTTGGGCAGATCGAAGCGATACGGCAGCACCTGGTTGGCGGCCAGCGGCTTCGGATCGCTGAAGCTCTCGCGGTAGCGGCCACGGAAGATCGCCAGCGACACCGGCAACTCATAGCCCCCCATCTCCGGCGTGGACGCTTCCTGGTCCGGATACACATCGATCAACTTCACCACCCAGTCGCTGTCGGTGCCGCTGGTCGAGGCCTGCAGGTGCACCACCGGCGCGCCGCCGATGCGCAACGGCGCGGTCAGCGGTTCGGTGATGAAGGTCAGCACATCCGGACGACCATCGACAAAGCGCTGGTCCTTGACCAGCCAGGTGGTCCACATGTCGCGGTCACCGAAGCGGACCGGGCGCGGCACGAACGGCACCGGCTTGGCCGGGTCGGACACGTATTCCTCGAAGTCGCCCTCGCCCGCCGCCGGTGCCTGGAACGCCAGCTTGCCGCCGGCGCGCAGGAACAGCGGCTTGCTGCTGGCGGCACAGCCCTTGTCGCAGCTGCGCGGCCAACCCTTCAGGCGATCCCAGTGGTTCTCACCGGTGTTGTAGATCAGCACCGGCGGTGTGTCCGCCTTCGGCGCACCGTCCACCAGGTACTGGTCGAAGAACGGCTTGAGTACATCACGGCGGAACTGCAGCGCGGTATCGCCATCGAACTTCAGCGCGCCCAGTTCGCTGCCGCTGTAGTTCACCTGGCTGTGCCGCCACGGCCCCATCACCAGGTAATTGCGGTTGTTGCCGCTGTCGCGCCCTTCCATTGCCTGGTAGGCATGGTTGGCACCCCACATGTCCTCCTGGTCCCACAGGCCCTGCAGCCACATGGTCGGCACCTTCAGCGGTGTCTTTGCCATCACCGCATCCAGCGCCTGGCCCTGCCAGAAGCCGTCGTAGGCCGGATGCTCAACCAGCTTCTTCCACCAGGTCAGCTGGTCCACACCGGTGAAGCGCGCGTAGTCGCCGGCCGAACCGATGCGCAGGAAGGTGCTGTAGTCGTCGTAGCCGAGGCTGGGCAGCGGCGTGCCCTTGCCGCGCTTCTCGGTCTGCATCGCGAAATAGTTGAAGTTGACCTGGCGGAACGCACCGTAGTTGAGCCAGTCGTCGCCCATCCAGCCATCGACCATCGGGCTCTGCGGCGCAGCCACCTTCAGTGCCGGATGCGGGTCGGTCAGCGCCATCACCACGGTGAAGCCCTCGTACGACGAGCCGAGCATGCCGACCTTGCCATTGCTCTCCGGTACGTTCTTCACCAGCCAGTCGATGGTGTCCCAGGCATCGGTGGAGTGGTCCACCTTGGTGTTGTTCAACGGCCCGCGCAGCGGCCGGGTCATCACGTAATCGCCTTCGGAGCCGTACTTGCCGCGGATGTCCTGGAACACGCGGATGTAACCGCCGTCGACGAACACCTCGTCGCCCTGCGGCAGCAGATCGCGCATGCGTGGCGAATCACTGCGGCTGGCGCGGCCAGCGGCATCGTAAGGTGTGCGGGTCAGCAGGATCGGCGCGTTGCGGGCGCCCTTGGGCACCACGATCACCGTATACAGCTTGGTGCCGTCACGCATCGGCACCATCACCACGCGCTTGTCGTAGTCACGACCGACATCAGGGGCAACGAAGGGCTTGCCGCTGATGTCCGGGGTCATCGGCGGGGTATCGGCGGCCAGCGCGGTGCTGGACAGGCAAAGGGCAATGGCTACAGCGAAGGCACGCACACGCATGGACAACCCCTCCCGGCAGGAAAGCCTCAAGCCTACTCCTGCCCCGGGCCGTGAAGTGTGTGCAGGCTTTGCATTCTGCGGTGGATGCGGGCAGGACTGATGGCACATGTGCCTGCGTTGCCGCTGCGCTCGCCGGCGACCGGTAGTGGGGGGGGGGGGGGGGGGCCCCCGCAGGATAGCCGGGCGGGGGGGGCGCGGGCGGCGGTTGGGGCGGGGGGGGGGGGGCAAAATGATGCCCCGGGGGGGGGGGACCGCCGGTGGGCGGCCCGCGCCCGGCACCACCGATCAATCTGCCGTTACCTCATGCAGCGCCAGCCAGCACCAGCGCCCCTGTTCTTGCCTCAGTACCGCCAGCGACTCCCGCCATGCGGGTGCGCCACCGTCGATCGAATGACCTTCGCGATAGCGCAGCACCGCCAGCGGTGATATCGCATCCACCGCCTGCACGGCTTCGATGGAAATCTGCAGCCCCGGCCGCGCGCCATGGCCACCCGCGAACAGCGCCTGCACGGCATTACGGTCCAGCCTACGACCCGCGATGCCGACCATGCTGAAGTCCGCGCAGAAATGCGCCATCAGATCATCCAGCGCATCCGCAGCCACCTCGGCCCGGAACCAGGCCTGCAGTTTGTCGTGCAGGTGGTGGATTTCATGTTCTGCGGTCGTAGCCATCAAGTGTTCTCCGGTTGCGAAAGGGTGATCCTCTGCGGCCGACGCAGCAACGCCATCGGCAACAGCGTCATTGCGGCGGCCAGACCCAGAGCCACGCTGGTGGCGCGTGCTGGCAGCCACTGCATGGCCAGCGCCAGCAGCAGCGCAATGGCGGCAGTACCCAGGCAGAAACTGAGCTGACGGTTGAGGTTCCAGAGGGCACTGGCATCGCCCAGCGCTTCACCCTCCACGCCATGGAAGGCCAGCGTCTGCGCGGTGCTGCTGCACAGGCTGCCGCCCGCCCCCATCAGCGCGAACAACAGCGCGGCCAACGCGAAGGCCGGCTGCGGCAGCAGCGCCATCAACAGCAGGCCGCTGGCCTGAAGCAGCATGCCCACGCGCAGTACCGTGGCCGGGCCGAAACGGGCCAGCAGGCGTTTGCTGGCAGTAATCGCCACGGCCGAGGCCAGCGCCCAGGGCAGCATCAACGCGCCGATGCGTGCCGCGCTGTAACCGGCCTGGTGCAGCTGCAGGGTACTGACCAGCTGGCTGCCGATGAACACACCGGGCACTGCCAGATAGACCAGCATCGCCAGGCGCAGGCCCCGATGGGACAGCAGCGACCAGCGCAGCAGGGGCTGCGCCTGCTGCCGTGCATACCGCAGGTGGGCCGCCGCCAACAGCATTGCGATCAACAGCAGTACGGCACCGGCGGCCCGATGGCCGGGTTCACCCAGCCAGGTCAACGCCAGCAGCAGCGCGCCCAGCGCCAGCATCGCGGTGGACAGCGCATAGGCCTGCAGGCGCGGCGCACTGCGCGCGCCATCGGCCGGCATCCACGCCAGCACCAGTCCAATCGCCACCACGGCCAGCGGCAGGCTGGCCCAGAGCACGCCGCGCCAGGACAACCACTGCACCAGCAGCCCACCGAGCGCGGGCGCCAGTGCTGGTACCAGCAGCGCAACCAGCAGGATGCGGCGGGTCAGCGCGCCACGCTGGTCGGGCGTGCACTGCCGGTACGCTGCCGCCTGTGCCACCGGAATCAGCAGGCCACCGGCCAGGCCCTGCAGCAGGCGCCAGCCCAGCAGCCAGCCAATACCCCCTGCTGCGCCGGCCAGCGCAGCGGCAACCGCGAACAGCAGCAACGCCACCAGCAGCAGGCGACGCTCACCACAGCGCGCGGCCAGCCAGGGCGCCAGCGGGATCACCACGCTCAGGCCCAGCATGTAGGCGGTGCCCACCCAGGCCAGGGTGCTGATATCGGCGTGCAGCTCCGCTGCCAATACCGGATAGGCCACCGTGGCGATGAACATGTTGACCAGATCCAGAGCGAACACCAGCAGGAAGATCGCCTCATGGCGCAGGCGGGGAGACGGCATCGGCGGCGCTCCAACAGGGAAGCGGCCAGCATGCCGTGCGGGCCTTGTTGGAAAAACACGACAGCAACTGCAACACTGTCAAATCCACTTTGACAATGAATTGCCATGGTCAGCCTCGATCGCTTCGATATCTTCCGCGCCGTGGTCGAGGCCGGCAGCCTGACCGCTGCGGCTGATCGCCTCGGCCTCAGCCGCGCGGTGGTCAGCTTCAACCTGAAGCGGCTGGAGCAGGAGCTGGGCGTGACCCTGCTGTTGCGCAGTACCCGCCACCTGGCCCTGACCGAGGCCGGCGAACAGTTCCTGCAACACTGCGTGCAGGCACTGGATGCCGCACAGGCAGCCATCGATGCCGCGCGCCGCGACCAGCACCAGCTGCAGGGTGTGCTGCGCCTGACCACCACGCCGGAGTACGCCCAGCTACGCTTGATTGCTGCGTTGGAGGCGTTTCGTGCGCGGCACCCGGCCCTGCAGCTGCACCTGTCGACCTCACCGGCACCGGCCGACCTGATTCCCGAGCGGTTCGACCTGGCAATCCGTCTTGGCCGCCTGCCGGATTCGGGCCTGCACGCCAGCGAACTGGAACGCCATCCACTGTGCCCCGTGGCGGCTCCGTCCCTACTGGCACGCCTGCCCTCTGCCGATGCTGCCGACGACCCCGTGCAGCTGGGCGCCCTGCCCCGCCTCGGTTACCCGCGCCTGGCCGACGTGCCGGTGATCGCGCCTGATGGCAGCGGCGCCCTGTTTGCCACCAACCCGGGCAACGCGGTGGTACGCGTGGATGGTGCCAGCAGCCTGCGCGCGTTCGCCCTGGCCGGCGCCGGGGTCACCGTGCTGCCACGCTGGCTGATCGAGGACGACCTGGCCCAGGACCGGCTGCGCCCGGTGCTGCGCCAGCACCGCTTCCCGCAGCAGAGCGTGTACGCGGTCTACCCGCACAGCACGCAGCCCTCGCCGAAGGTGCGGCAGCTGATCGATTTCCTGCGCGGGTGGTTTGGCAGCGCGCCTGTGTGACTTCCGCGCTCGCCGGGCATGGCCCGGCGCTACCCGATCACCACAGCCCTGGTAGCGCCGGGCCACGCCCGGCGAGCGCAGCGGTACCCCACAAACAAACACGGCCCCTTCCGGGGCCGTGTCTTCAAGGCATCAGCGCAGCACCTGCTCCACCAGCTGCACGTCCACGCTCTGCAGCGGCTCGGCCGCATTGCGCGACAGCTGCACCTGGTAGGTGCCGCCGTCGATCTTCCACTGGCGGGCCTGCGCATCGTAGTGCGCCAGCGTCTTCGGCTCGGCTTCGATGCGGATGCGGCGCTGTTCGCCCGGCTGCAGGGTCACCTTGTCATAGCCGATCAGGCGGATCGGCGTGGTGCTGCCGGCCGGCAGCTTCAGGTACAGCTGGGCCACGTCGGCACCGGCGCGCTTGCCGGTGTTGCGAATGTCCACGCTGGCGACCAGGCGCGAGCCTTCCACACTCACCTTGAGGTTTTCATAGGCGAACGAGGTGTAGGACAGGCCATGACCGAACGCGAAGGTGGGCTTCAGGCCCTTGGCCGCCATCCACTTGTAACCGACGTTGGCACCTTCGATATCGAAATCGAACACATCACCGAACGGCTTGGCCGGCTTGAAGCCGAGGCCGTCGATGTGCGGGCGCGGCAGCTGCGATTCGTCCACCACCCAGGTCACCGGCAGGCGGCCGGACGGATTGACCTGGCCGGTCAACAGCGCGGCAATGCCTTCGCCACCGCGGATGCCCGGGTACCAGGCCTGCAGCATCGCCGGCACCTGCGCCAGCCATGGCGTGCGCACCGGGCCATTGGTTTCCAGCACCAGCACGGTCTTCGGGTTGGCCTTGGCCACCGCCGAGATCAGCGCGTCCTGGTTGTCCGGCAGCTGCATGTCCGGCAGATCCACCGATTCGGCGGCCCACTGGGTGGCGAACACGATGGCCACATCCGCCTGCGCGGCCGCCTTGGCCGCGGCGGCGACGTTGGTGCCGTCCACGTACTCGATGGTCGCGTCCGGACGCGCTGCGCGCAGCGATTCCAGCGGCGAGGACGGGTGGAAGATCACCGGGCCCGGCCAGGTGGTCGGCAGCACGCCCGGCACCGCATTGGTGCCCTTGGCGGTCACGCCCACCATCGACGAACCACCGCCACCGATCACGCCCTTGTCGGCATGGCCGCCAATGATGACGATGCGCTTCACGGTGTCGGCCAGCGGCAGCAGGTTGCCTTCATTGCGCAGCAGCACGCTGCCCTCTTCCACCGTGCGCTGGGCGACGGCGAAGCCGGCCTCGGCATCCACCTTCTGGTGCTGCGGCGGGTTGTCGAAGTTGCCATGCAGGAACATCGTGCGCAGGATGCGCGCGACCATGTCATTCAGGCGCGCCTGCGGCACCACGCCGCCATGCACGGCCAGGCGCAGCGGTTCATCGAAGAACACCGCCGCGTCGAACACCTCACCGGCCGACTGCTGGTCCAGGCCGGCCAGCGCAGCCTTCGAGCCACTGTGCACGCCGCCCCAGTCGGACATCACGAAACCGGGGAACTTCCATTCCTGCTTCAGCACCTGGTTCATCAGGTAGCCGTTCTCGCAGCCGTAGGTACCATTGATCTTGTTGTACGAGCACATCGCCACGCCCGGGCGGCCGGCTTCGAGCGCGATCTCGAAGGCCAGCAGGTCCGACTCGTGCATGGCCTGTTCGCCGATGCGCACGTCGTGGAAGTTGCGCCGGGTCTCCATGTCGTTCAGCGCGAAGTGCTTCATCGAGGAGATCACGTGCTGGCTCTGCACGCCCTGGATCAGCGCGCCAACCATCGAGCCGGCCAGCAGCGGATCCTCACCGGCATATTCGAAGTTGCGGCCGTTGCGTGGGTCGCGCTGCAGGTTGACGCTGCCCGACAGCAGGATGTTGAAGCGCTGCTGCCATGCCTCGCGGCCCATGGTCGCGCCGCCGGCGAAGGCGACTTCGCGGTTCCAGCTGGAGGCGGTGGATGGGCCGGACGGCATTGCGGTGGCGAAATCGCCCGGGCGGATGCCGCCCGGATTGGTCACGCCGACACCGGCATCGGCCGACTGCTGCGACGGGATGCCCAGCCGCGGTACGCCCGGCACGAAGCCGGCCGAACCGACCGCACCTTCCGGCAGCGGGCCACCATCTTTGCCCAGCCCGAAGTAGCTGTGCAGCATCTGGAACTTCTCATCCTCGGTCATCGCCTTCAGCAGCAGCGCAGCGCGCGCATCGGCGTTGAGGGCGGTGTCCATCCATGGCTTTTCGCCGTGCTTGTCGGCGGCATAGGCCAGTGTCAGCAGGGTGGCGCGCAGGGTGCTGCCCTCCATCTTGAACGGTGCGCTGCTGGCGGCCTGGAAGCCGTCGCTGAAATAGCTGGCATCGGCTTCCAGCGCCACCCGCGCCGGATCGAAGCCTGCGGCCTTGGCCGATTCACCGGCCACTGCGCCGAGCAGCACCGCCGGGGCGCCCAACCGCGAACGGGTGACCAGCGCCGGCAGCTGCACCGCACCTGCACCGGCATCGGTATAGACCGCCACGGTATGGCGGCCATCGTCCAAGCGCAGGTAGTTCAGGCCTGGCTGGTCGGGGCCGGATTCGGCGGCGATCGGCAGCCGGGTCAGCACGGCCTGGCCGCGCTGGGTCTGGCCGTCGTCCTTGCCGGCGGCAACGAAGCGGTATTCATAGCCCAGGCCGTCGGCCAGCACCTGCAGCGGATCGACCTGGCCGATGCCGCGCTGCACCTGGCGCACGCTCACCGCGTCCACCTTCAGGCTCTTCAGTTGCGCCGCCAGGGCCGGCATCGCCTCGGCGTTGGGCGCCTGTTCCAGGGTCAGCACAGTGAACGCGGCGGGGTCGGCCCAGGCCGGAGCGGCCAGTGCGGCAGACAGGGCCAGAGACAGTGCAAGCGGTTTTGTAAACGTTTTCATCGGCAGGCGTAATTCCGTTGCCAAGGCAATCGGTCCAGGGAAAGTGCCGCCGAAGGGTGCAGCGTTCATGCCGCGCAGGGGTTGCCGGGCAACGTCCCGCAGGCCGAAGGGCGGGCCGGTCTGCGCGCGGGACCCTCCTCCCGGCGTGACAACCTGCCTGCCCGGGCCGCGCAGGGCGACCCAATCCTGTGAAGATTGTGCGAGGGCGTTCACACCTGTCAACAGGACCTAAGTCACAGGGGCAACCTGGCCCGCAGTTATCAGGCCATCACTGGCGGTCATCAGCGCGCCGCGCAGGGCTGCCGATAATGCAGGTCCCTGGCCACGAATCGAGCCCATGAACGTACATCGCGACTTCGACCATCTCTGGCGCGACCGCTGTGACACCTCCAGCCAGCGCGCACCGCGCGTGCTGATCCGGGTGTTCGTGGCTCCGGGCGAGCTGGAGCGCAGCGTGGCCTTCTACGAGCAGTTGCAGGGCGTGGTGGCCGATGCGGGCTTCCCGTTCCCGGAAGCCGGGCTGCGCCTGGCCATGGTCGGCGCCTTCCTGCTGATCGAAGGCAGCCAGGCGGCACTGGCCCCGTTCACTTCGACCACGGGGACACTGCTGGTCGATGACGTTCGGCCCTATCACGACAAACTGGTCGCGGCTGGCGCCGAGATCATCTTCCCGTTGCAGGTGGTACCGACCGGGGCGGCGTTCAACGCGGTGCATCCCGATGGCACGGTGGTCGAGTACGTGCATCACCGGCCCGACCCGCACGGCCGGTG